>JAFRPC010000062.1 GCA_017429325.1 Oscillospiraceae bacterium
GGACCGACCTGGCTTGGTCGATCCCTTGGCGTATTATCTCGCAGGACGGGCTTGATCTCTTGCTTTGATGTAGCGCCGTATACGAGACCCGTACGTACGGTGCAATGGGAGGGAGGGGCCGAAACCCCTCTCTACCCTATTTGAAAAAATGGCGTTTTCTGCTATAATATGAACAGGAAGGAGTGATACACATGCGTAATATGCAAGACTTTGACGAATTGAAGTTTTTCGCAGACGTGAAAAAAAGACCTGGGGTGTATTTTGGAAAGCCTTCTTTGCTCTCCTTGCGAGATCAGCTTTTTGGAATGGAGTATGCATTTTCTTTTTCTTTCGATGAAACGCAGTTGCGATATTTCCGAGCTTTCGTTGCCTGGTATCAAAATGAAAAGCTTGAAGATCAGAATGGATATGCCTGTTGGTGGAACCACCTGTTGTATATTTGCGGCAATGATGATTGCTATGCTTTTGAGCGCTTTTTTGTCGTGTTTGATCGATATTTACATGATGTGCATCACATAGGCCTTCCTCCTGTTTAACAGCTTCCGTCCCTTCTAAAATCCTAATCGAATGTCTTTTGCGTGTTCTTTCTATGGTTTCGTACCTTTTGTACGCTCTTTCACAAAAAGAAACCTCTTTTGTCAAATCATCAGACAAGAGAGGTTTTTTGTTGCTTTACACGTTTTTCCATGGTATAATCAGTCTGAACAATCTGGAGCTGCTTGGCTGTGCGGCTTTTTCGGGCTTTATGTATTTACGGGGAAAACGAATATGGAGTTTGACTTGAACCGCCTGACAAACGGCTTTGTGGAACAGGCGGAGGAGATCCTTGGGGAGAATCTGGTCGGAGTCTACCTGCACGGCTCTGCCGTTATGGGCTGCTTCAATCCGCAAAAGAGCGATATCGACCTTATCATCGTGGTGGAGCATCCGCTGACTGACGCTGAGAAAAGAAAGTTCCTGGACATGGTGGTGGAATACAATGCGAGGGGACCGGCGAAGGGCATCGAAATGAGCATCGTGCTGCGGGCAGTTTGCAAGCCCTTTGTCTATCCCACGCCCTATGAACTGCATTTTTCGGCAGGGCATTTGGAATGGTACCAGGACGACCCCGAGGATTATATCCGCAGGATGAACGGCACGGACAAAGACCTTGCGGCGCACTTTACGATCCTCATCAAAAGGGGCAGCTGCCTTTCCGGGGCGCCGATCGAAGCGGTGTTCGCAGAGGTCCCGAGCGGCGATTACAGGGATTCCATTTGGTTCGATGTGGAAGGCGCCGCGGAGGAAATCACGGAATACCCCATGTATCTGACCTTGAACCTTGCAAGGGTGCTGGCCTATCAGGAAGCGGGCCTCGTCCTTTCCAAAAAAGAAGGCGGGGAATGGGCGCTTGAGCATCTGCCTTCGGAGTACCATCCGCTGGTCAGGAACGCCCTGCGGGAATATACCGAAAACGCGGAGATCGACTATGATGAGGCCCTTGCCAAGCGCTACGCCGAGTATATGATAAAACAGTTGACACAATGAAACAACCAGGTGACAGTTCAATGCTTGAACTTGCTGAAATAACAGGAAGAGAACACGGTCCGGAAGTGCGGACTGACCATCAGATAAGCGCCGGGAGGCGCACAGAGAGGGGAGCGAGCCCATGAGAAAGAAAGAATGGAGCAACCGCGCCGTATATGACCTGCTGAACCTCATCGAGCGGGGGTATGGACCCACCGACGAGGAGCGGGAAATGCTGGACAGCCGGGAGAATCTGAACCTGGCCGACAAAAAGCTTCAGACTATGCCGCGCAGCATCAAACAGCTCCGCTCCCTGCGGAAGCTGGACCTCAGCGGCAATCCCATTACCGACCTTCCGGATGAACTTGCGGAATTGGAACATCTGGAGGTGCTGGAGCTCAGCGAGACCCAGATCCCGCGGCTGCCCGATAGCGTCTGCCGACTTTGGAGCTTGAAGGTTCTGAATTTGAAGTATGCGCCCATAAGGGAACTACCAATCAGTCCCCACTGGGGGGATACACTGGCAAGCCTTGATCTTTCCCGCAGTTCGATAACAGAATTACCGTTTGAAGTGAAACAACTGAAAAAGTTGAAAACACTTAATTGCTCTAAAACAGGTATTACCGTGCTGCCTGGGACTGTTGCGGAACTGCCGAGCCTGGAGATCCTGGATTTGGGAAATACCCACATCTGCGAACTGCCATATTTTTTTGGGAGCCTAAAACGACTGGAGAAACTCTATCTGGACGGAACGCTGATTGACGGGCTTCCTCTTTCCTTCTGGGATTTGACCGAACTGAAATCCCTGAGCCTCAGCAACACGCCCCTGGCGGAGTTGCCGGAGGAGATTTCGGGTCTGCGCAGTTTGGAGCGGCTGAACCTCTATGGCACGAGGCTCTCCGCCCTGCCGGAGGGCTTCTGGGAGTTGGGCTCCCTGCAATATCTGAACTTAGGCAACCTGCCGCTGCCGGTCCTGCCGGAGGGGATCGGCAAGCTGCGCAATTTGCAGCGGCTGCACATCAACTACTCGGCCCTCCAGGCGCTTCCGGAGACCCTCGGGGACCTGGCAGAGCTCCGGGACCTGGAGCTGGACTTCGCCCCGATCACCACCCTGCCGCAGTCCTTCGGCAAGTTGAAAAAGCTGGAGACCCTGAGCCTCTACAGCACGAAGCTCCCGGCGGTCCCGGACCCCATCCGGGAGCTGGAATCCCTGCAATGGCTGGACCTGCGCTGCACGCCCATGACCGAGCTGCCGGAGTGGATCGGCGAGCTGCCCTCCCTCCAGGTGCTGTATTTGGAGGGCATGACGCTGGATCACATTCCCAAGTCCCTGGCCCTCAAGGGCCTGCCCTTCTACTTCCGGGAGCGGACCACCAAGGAGAGCGTCAACAACGCCCCGGGCATCTGGTGCAAGGGCCTTCAGCTGCGAAACCAGGACGTGAGCATCTTCGAGGCCGGACCCGAGGCCATTCAGATGCTCTACGCCGGGGGAGAGAAGACCGTGGTGCGAGAGACCCGGCTGATCTTCTTGGGGGACGGCGGCGTGGGCAAGACCTATACCATCCGCCGTATTCTCAACGGCGGCGAGCCGGAGTCCCCGGACCCGGAGAAAAAGGACCCCCGCTATCAGACCCACGAGACCCCCGGCGTGGAGATCGAGGACCTGCGGGTGGACCGGGGGAAGGACAGCTTCGACATCCACTTCTGGGACTTCGGCGGCCAGGCCATCCTCCACTCCATGCACCGCTGCTTCCTCACCGGGGACACGGTCTATCTGATCATGGTGGACACCCGCCACCGGAACGCCAACCGCCGGGCCAATTTCTGGCTGCGGAACATCCGGGGCTTTGCCAAGGACGCCCCCGTCATGCTGATGCTGAACTGTTGGGACCAGGACGACCGGGACCAGGTCCTGGAGGACGAATACTATCTCCGGCAGAAGTACCCGAATCTGAAGCAAGTGGTCCGCCTCAACGCCAAATACGACGACCTGCCCACTTTCCGGGGCTTTATGGACAAGCTTTTCGACTTCGCGGCGGGCTCGGCCAGCTGCGCCGTGGAGATCGACGCGGGCTGGGAGCGGGTGCGCCGCCGGGTCCGGGAGGAGGGCCGCAGCCGCTACTGCCTGACCAAGGCGGAGTATCTGCGAATCTGCGAGGACTGCGGCATCGACGAGGCCCAGCGTCCGGCCCTGCGCAACTGGCTCAACATTTTGGGCGTCTCCTTCAGCTACTACCGGCGGGAGGAGGACGAGGCCCTGACGGACTACCAGCTTCTGGACCCCGGCTGGCTGACCAACGCCCTCTACGCCATCATCCGGGAGGGGAGCCGCCAGGCCCAGGAGGGCGTGATCCCCGTTTCCGCCGTGGAGGACATGCTGCGGGAAAGTCCCCCGGAGGTGCTCAACGGCGAGCAGTACACCCGTACCCGCCCGGCCCTGCGCTACGACGAGACCGCCTGCGGCTACATCCTCAAAATCGCGGAGCAGTTCAACCTGGCCTACCGCATCGACGCCGAGCGGCTGTTCTTCCCCGCCCTGTGCAAGGAGCAGCGGCCCAAGGAAGTGGAGCCGAAGCGGGTCCTGCGGACGGTGTGCTGTGAGATCGATTACGACTATCTGCCGGACAGCGTGGTGCATCAGCTCATGGTGGCCTGCAAGAAGAAGGAGTTGGTGATGAAGCACTGCTGGTTCCACGGCTTCGTGCTGCGGGGCTTCGGCGGGCTGAGTGCCGTGGTGGAGATGAACGAGGACGACAAAAAGCTCTCCGTCAAGCTCTTCTCCGAGAAGAAGGAGACCAAGGTCTGGCCCCTGCTGGAGGCCATTCACGAGACCCTGAAGGAGGTCAACGACCGGCTCTCGCTGGAATGCACGGAGTACATCATCGCCGGGAACAACCGCTTCGCCTGGCAGCAGCTTTGGGTAGCCTGGACGTACAACTGCCCCATGATCCCCGGCTGCGACGGCATGTACCCGGTCAGCGAACTGTTAGGGGACATCTACCCCCCGGAAAAGCTGGAGCACGACCGCAGCATGCAGAGCATCCCCTGAATCACCGGGAAATGAACGTGCGCCCGGCGTCCGCAAATGCGGACGCCGGGCGTCGTTCCGTATATGGAGGGGATTGCATGGAGGATAATGTTTGTAGGGACAAGCATTGCTTGTCCGCGTTTGCGAAGCAAACAATCGCCGACAGGCGATCCTGCGGGGGTACGGTGTTTCAGGAGAATTTGCCTCCGGCAAATTGCATTCGTTCCGAATGCCGGGCGGTCAATGACCGCCCCTACGACAGGAACGGCGGGACGGGGGACCCGTCCCCTACGGCGGGACGGAAGACCCGTCCCCTACGGCGGGACGGGGGACCCGTCCCCTACGGCGGGACGGGAGACCCGTCCCCTACGGCGGGGAACGGTGGTCTGACGCCGTAGGGGCGCTTATTAAGCGCCCGCGGATGCGGAGCATCCATCGTTTGCGTGAGCAAACGATCCAGCCGCGTTTCGTTTTGGGACCGCCTTGAATTTGCCTCCGGCAAATTGCATTCGTTCCGAATGCCGGGCGGTCAATGACCGCCCCTACGACAGGAACGGCGGGACGGGAGACCC
>JAFRPC010000063.1 GCA_017429325.1 Oscillospiraceae bacterium
GCAAACCCACCCCGGCGCTCATGTCGCTCCTCAGCGTTGCACTATCCTCCGGAATGGTAAAGCAGAATCCAGTTTAACACAGCTTCTCAAAAAATACTATCCCTACGAATTAAATTGTCCTTGACAAAGGGTACACCACAGGCAGCGGCGCACAGTGTGCGCCACGAGATACGCCGTAGAGGCGCTTATCAAGCGCCCGGTTTGCGCTGTAGGGTGCGGCTCTTATCCGCCGCAGGCGGATGAGCCGCCCGGTTTGCGGAGCAAACAATCGTTTGCGTCAGCAAATGATCCAGCCGCGTTTCCGTTTCGGGACCGCGTTGGATTTGCCTGCGGCAAATTGCATTCGTCCCGAATGCCGGGCGGTCAATGACCGCCCCTACGAGGGGGGAACGGCGGGCGGTCAATGACCGCCCCTACGGCTTACCTCTTACTTCTTACCTCTTACTTCTTACCTGGTCCGTGCGGGGGGCGGCGGCCAGGGTCTGGCCGCCCTACAGGCGGGTCTGTTGCCTGTTGCCCGTTGCCTGTTGCCTCGTCCGTGCGGGGGCGGCGGCCAGGGTCTGCCCGCCCCTACAAGCGGGGGCACGGCGGGTGCTCAGTGAGCGCTCCTGCGGCAATTACAAAAAGAGTTCCCCATGCAAAGCGAGGCCTTGCATGGGGAACAGAACGGTTCTGCTTACTCGGCCTCGACAGCCTCGGCGGCCTCCTCGGCCAGGGCTTGCGCCTGCTCCTCCACGGTGGGCTCCAGCAAGGCCCGGATGGAGAGGGAGATGCGCTTGTTCTCCGCGTCGATGTCGGTGATCTTGACATCCACCTCCTGGCCCACGGAAAGCACGTCCTCGGGCTTGCCGATGCGGTGATCGGCGATCTGGGAGATGTGGATCAGGCCATCCACACCGGGAACGATCTCGGCGAAGGCGCCGAAGGTCATCATCTTGACAACCTTGACCCTGGCAACGTCGCCCACGCTGTACTTGGCGGTGAACTGGTTCCAGGGGTTCATCTCGGCGGTCTTGTAGCCCAGAGAGATCTTGCGCTTCTCGGGGTCCAGGCCGATAACAAAGACGTCGATGACGTCGCCGACCTTGACGACCTCGGCGGGGTTCTTGATGCGCCGCCAGCTCAGCTCGGAGACGTGGACCATGCCGTCCACACCGCCGATGTCCACGAAGGCGCCGTAGGAAGTCAGGGACTTCACAACGCCGGTGTACTTCTTGCCGACCTCGATCTCGGACCAGATCTTCTCCTGCGCAGCCTTGCGCTCTTCATTGGCAACGGCGCGGATGGAGCCCACCACGCGGCCGCCGCGGCGCTCGCGGTTGACCTCGGTGATGCGGATGCGGACCGTCTGGCCCTTCAGCTCCTCCAGATTGCCGCCCCGGGCCACGCCGGAAGCGGAAGCGGGGATGAACACCCGGACGCCCTTGACATTGGCGACCAGGCCGCCCTTATTGACCTCGGTGATCTTGGCTTCGACGGGAGTCTTGTTGTCGGCGGCTTCCTGAAGCTCGTCCCACACGCGCATACCGTCCAGCTTCTTGCGGCTGAGCTGCACGGTGCCCTCCTGGTCGTTGACCCGGACGACGAAGACCTTGATCTCGTCGCCGATGTGGAGAACGTCCTCGGGCTTGACGTTGGGGTCTGCACTGACTTCTTCGCAGGGGATGTAACCGGCGTGCTTGGTCCCAAGATCAACCTGGACTTCGGTGGTGCCGATGGCGACGACTGTGCCTATAACCGTATCTCCTGTGTTTAGAGTCTTGATACTGGCGTCAAGCAGCGCCTCAAAGCTTTCCTCCGCAGCAGCAGTTTCAACTGTTTCTACTGTTTTGATTTCATCCATGGTTTGATTGACCTCCTTTATAATCCACGCAGGTGTAGACGCCCCTGCAGTGATGCCGATGGCATGAATGCCTGAAAAATCGCAATCCGCCAGCTCCGCCGCGTTGTCCACCAGCCAGACCCGACCGCAATGGGTCTCGCAGATGGCGGCGAGCTGCCGGGTGTTGGAGCTGGTCCGGTCTCCCACCACGAGCATCGCGTCGCTCCGGGCGGCAAGGGCAGCGGCGGCAGTTTGCCTATTTTCAGTCGCTTTACATATTGTATCAAATTTTTCGGCGTTTGTACAGAGGAATTTTATAATTTCCTCAAATTTTTTCCACAAATTTTGGTTGGAGGTGGTCTGGGCCACCAGAGTCAGGGGCAGATCCCGCCGTTTCGGGTCCTCCCGGAGCCAGGTTTCAAACTCCTCGGGGCTCTCCACCACCAGAGGCTCGTCGCACCAGCCGGAGATTCCCACCACCTCGGGGTGGGTGCGGGAGCCGAAGATCACGGGCCTGCGCCCCGCCTTCGAGGCCTCGCTGACCAGCCGGTGGATGCGCTCGACGAAGGGACAGGTGGCGTCCACCACCGTCAGGCCCCGGGCCTCCAGGGCCTCGTAGACCGCCCGGCCCACGCCGTGGGCCCGGATGATGACCGCCGCGCCGCCGGGGATCGAGGCCACGTCGGCGGCCTCCCGGACCCCTAAGGCGGCAAAGCGCTCCACCACGTGGCGGTTGTGGACGATGGGCCCTAAGGTGACAACGGGCCGCCCCGTCCCCGCGGTCTGCTCCACCAGCTCCACCGCCCGGCGGACGCCGAAGCAGAAGCCGGCGTTTTCGGATAGTGTTACCTTCATGATTTTCCTCTCTTAGTTTCGTGAAGAATGCAGAGTGAAGAGTGAATAGTTTCGGTGTTTTTCAAATTTTCAATTTGAAAAAGTAATTCTTTTGTATCTGTTATGAAGTGACGTTTGTCAAGACATGAAAACTGCCAAGGACAACCTGTCACAATTATGCATAATGCCCAAGGGCATATGGAAAGAGTCAAAGCAATTACAGAATCGCGGCATTGGCCAACTCTGTTATACGA
>JAFRPC010000019.1 GCA_017429325.1 Oscillospiraceae bacterium
CTGGTTCAGCTTTTCCTTGGTGCGCAGAATGTGCTTGGCAACGATCTCGATCTCGGTTGCCTGACCCTTTGCGCCGCCGGAGGGCTGGTGGATCATGATCTCCGCATTGGGCAAAGCCATTCGCTTGCCCTTGGTCCCCGCGGAAAGCAGGAAGGCGCCCATGGAGGCGGCCATACCGATGCAGATGGTCGCCACGTCGCACTTGATATACTGCATGGTGTCATAGATGGCAAGGCCGGAGGTGATGACGCCGCCGGGGCTGTTGATATAGAACTGGATGTCCTTATCCGGGTCCTGGGCCTCCAGGTAGAGAAGCTGGGCCACGATCAGGGAGGCGGTGGTGTCGTTGACCTCCTCGGAGAGCATGATGATGCGGTCGTTGAGCAGGCGGGAAAAAATGTCGTAGGAGCGCTCGCCGCGGCTGGTCTGCTCCACTACGTAGGGAACCAATGACATGGTTGGATCTCCTTTCTTTTACGCCGCAGGACCGACAGTGCATCGGCCCCGCGGGATTCTGCTAAGGCATTGTAACCGGGTCCGCGGGAGATTATTCCTGACAGACCCTGTTTTGGGAGAGGACGGCTTATTCCTCGGCTGCGGGAGCCGCGGGGGCGGTGGGCACGGCCTGGGACACGATGAGCTCACGGGCCTTGCGGACCTTGAGGTCGGTGGTGATCTCCTGGGCGGGAACGATGGTCTTAATCTTATCCACGTCCATCTTGTACTGCTCGGCCAGCTTGGCGTACTCCTCGTTCAGCTCCTCCTCGCTGGGCTCCAGGCCCTCAGCCTCGGCAACGGCGGTCAGGACCACACGGAGCCGGACCTGCTTCTCCGCAGAGGGACGGATGCTGCTGCGGAAGCCGGACAGGTCGCCGCCCAGCATCTTGCTGTACTGCTCCAGACTCATGCCCTGGGAGCGAAGCTGATAGTCGAAGTTCTCCAGCTCGGTGTTGACTTCCTCCTCAATCATGGCGGCGGGGAGCTCCAGCTTGGCGCCCTCGGCGGCCTTTTCCAGCACGGCGGACTCAAAGCTGCGGGTGGCGTCCTCGTCCTTGCGGGTCTCGATCTGCTTGCGCAGGTCGGCGCGCAGCTCCTCCAGGGTGTCGAACTCGGAGACGTCCTTGGCCAGCTCGTCGTCCTTGGCGGGGACCTGGGTCTCCTTGACCTCGTGGACCTTCACCTGGAAGACCACGGGGGCACCGGCCAGCTCCTTGGCGTGATAGTTCTCGGGGAAGCTGAGGTTCAGGTCCTTTTCCTCTCCGGCGCTGACGCCCTCGAGCTGCTCCTCGAAGCCGGGAATAAAGCTGTTGCTGCCCAGGCGAAGCTCATAGCCCTCGGCGCTGCCGCCCTCAAAGGCCTTGCCGTTCTTCAGGCCCTTATAGTCGATGACCACGGTGTCGCCCTTCTGGGCGGGGCGGTCCACGGTGACGATGCGGGAAACCTCGTTGGCTTTGCGGTCCAGCTCGGCCTCCACCTCTTCGTCGGTGACGGTATAGGCGGGCTTGACGGCCTCGATGCCCTTGTACTGGCCCAGCTCCACCTCGGGGTACAGCGCCACCTCAATGGTCAGCTCCAGGCTCTTGTCCTCGCGGACGTTCATATCTGTCACGGAGGGCTGTCCGACAGTGTGCCAGCCCTGCTCGGTAACGGCTTCTTTATACACGTCGGGGAAGATCTCTTCCACCGCGTCGGTGTGGAAGACCTGCTCGCCGTAGAGGTTCTCGATCATCTTCCGGGGCGCCTTGCCCTTGCGGAAGCCGGGGACGGCGATGTACTTGCGGTTCTTCTGGTAGGCCTTGACGATACCGGCCTCGAAAACTTCCTTCTCGACCTCGACGTTGACGGTCAGCTTGTTGTTCTCTCTGTTCGCGCTCTTGATAGTCATTGTTTTTTTCCTCCTGTGTTGGCGAATACATAAGCTTATATATTTTAGCAGAAAAATTCGTAAATGCAAGAAATATTTTATGAATTTTCGGATGTTTTCAGGATTTTTCAGCGCTTTCCGGCATTTTGACGGGGCTGGGCCGGAAGCCGATATAGTCCGCCGACACCAGACGGAAGTCGATGCCCTCGAAGTCCCCCGTGACGGCCAGCCGGTGGCTGTCGGAGTGCAGGTGCCCGTACCAGCAGCGCTTCACGTCGTAGCGGTGCAGCAGCTCCAAAATCGGGCGGCAGAGATAGCCCCGGTAGACCGGCGGATAGTGGAGGAAGACCAGCTTCTCCTTCTCCCCCGCCGCTTTCAGGGAGCTCTCCAGTCGAATGAGCTCCCGGTTCAGGATCTTGGCGTCGTGGGCGCCGCCCTTCTCCTCCTCGAAAAACCAGCCCCGGGTCCCGCAGATGGCGGCGTCCTCATATTCATAGCAGTTGTTGTTGAGGACCCACAGATCTGAGAAGCCGTTTTCGGCGCAGAACTTGTAAAACTTGGTAGCGGTAGTCCACCAGTAGTCGTGGTTGCCCTTGAGGATGATCTTCCGGCCCGGGATCGCATGGAGAAAGGCGAAGTCCTCCCGGGCGTGTTCCAGGTCCATGGACCAGCTCAGGTCGCCGAGCAGGACGGTGGTGTCCTCCGGGCCGATGACGGAGAGCCCCGCCCGGAGCTTATCCACGTAGCCGGTCCAGAGCCTGCCGAACACGTCCATGGGCTTGTCGGCGCCGAAGGACAGGTGCAGATCGCCGATGGCGTAGAGCATGGGAGGCCTCCTTCCTTTCAGAGAAAAACCGGACGACAGGAAAGACCGCCATGCCGCCCGGTATCAGGGATTCGATGATAATCAGCAAAAATACGTGACGGTCCCAAAGAATGAAAGCCACTTTTCAACTACGAGCTGACTGTTGGCCTCAATGGCGCGGCTGAGATAATGCAGCGTTCTTGCATCCAGATTGGAAGCATTGCCTGCGATCAGCGCCTTCCCAGACCTCGTAATCCAAAACTTTGTTGCGTTTGGAACAGGCCTACCTTTCGCAACATGCACATGGACAGGCTCCAGGGGTTTGTTCTCGTTTGCCCAAATATACCCAGTAGGAACCAATCTTAAAAACCTGCGGCATGGTCAAATCCTCCACACTGAGAAAGCTCTATGATCATATGGGCGTTGTTCTCGAGAATCTTCTGGAAAAACGTGAGTTCCTCAGAGGAAAAGCCGTTGATCTCTGACCATTCGTAGCGGGGAAGAACGCAGACCGCGTTGTGGAAACAGTCGGTCTCGTCAGGTTTTTCAATATAGACCTTAACGGTGCCGTCTTCCCGCATTTCCGAATGAACAATTTCAGTGTCGTCATCCAATGTCAGATAAGGATACATCATATCGGTTCACCTCCTGGTAAAAGTATACCACATACTTGATTCCTTTTCAACCGTTTCTCAGAACACACTGCGTTTTGAAGGAGAGATTGACCCTATCCGCCGACGCGCTTCTTTTGCAGGTGCTGCATGGCGAAGACGACGGCGTTGTTGTTGAAGACGCTGCAGACCGTCTCTTCCTCCAGGCCCTGCTGCATCAGCCAGCGGCCCAGGTCGTTGTAGTTCTCCACCCCCGTGAAGCCCGCGGGCAGGCACTCGCAGCCGTCCAGGTCGCCGCCTACAGCGAGATGGTGGGCGCCGCCCAGCTCTAAAAAGTGGTCCAGGTGGCGCTTCACGTCGGAGAAGTCCGCCCTCCCGCTCTCGTTGAGGAAGGGCGGGTAGAGGTTCAGGCCCACCAGGCCGCCCAGGTTGCAGATGACCTTGAACTGTTTGTCCGTGAGGTTGCGGCTGTGGTCGCAGATCGCCCGGCTGTTGGAGTGGGAGGCCACGAGGGGGGCAGTTGTTATGTCAACCAAATCCCAGAAAGCCTTCTCAGACAGGTGGCTCACGTCGATGACGATGCCCAGCTCCTGGGCCCGGCGGACAAAGGCCTTGCCCCGGTCCGTCAGCCCCAGGTCTGTACCATGAGGGCCCGCAAGGGTGTTGGGGTAGTTCCAGGTTAGGGTCGTCATCAGGAAGCCCAGCTCCTTGAGCTCCTCCAGGCGGTCCGGGTCGCAGCCGATGACCTCCGGCCCCTCCAGGGAGAGGAAGACCCCCTGCTTTTGTTCCTTGGCGGCGGCGATCAGGTCCTCCACGTTGCGGCAGAGCTTGGTTCTATCCTTGTTTTGTTCAAGCTGGGTATAAAAGTCGGAGAGCGCTTGATAAAACCGGGACTCCGCCAGGGGCCAGGGCAGAGGGCCGCCCTCGCTGACGACGCAGCAGAAGGCGTAGAACTGGTGGTGGGTCAGGAGCCTGCCCGCCCGCTCCAGGTCGATGTGCAGGTCGTTGGAGGTCCAGGACTTCTTTTGACGGGATAGCTCCACGGCGGTGTCGCAGTGGAGATCAAAGACGGGAAAGCGTTCTCTCATTGGAATGCGTCCTCCAGATAGTTGATGATGGGTTTTTTCGTTTCGACGCCCTCGGGGGCGTAGATCTCCACAACGTCGAAGCGGGGCTGGAGCTCCGTCTCGTGGAGACTCAGCCAGAGCTCCGCCGCGGCCCGGAGCCGGGCCTGCTTGCGCAAGTCCACGAACTCCGCCGCCCGGGCGAAGGCGTCGGATTTGCGGAGCTTGACCTCCACGAAGGCCAGGTATTTCCGGTCCGCTGCGATCAGGTCGATCTCGCCGAAGCGGCAGGACCAGTTGCGCTCCACGATCCGAAAGCCCTGTTTTTTCAGGTATTTCGCAGCCTGGGTCTCTCCCCAGGCGCCGATGCCGTTACGCCGGTCCATGCTTTTTGAAGAAGCTTCGCCGGTGGATGGGGCAGAGCCCCAGGGCAGCGACGGCGGCGTAGTGGGCCTTGGTGCCGTAGCCCTTGTGGATGGCAAAGCCGTAGCCGGGGTATTGGACATCGTACTCTTTCATCAGCCGGTCCCGCGTGACCTTCGCCAGGATGGAGGCCGCGGCCACGGAGGCGCAGGTCGCGTCCCCCTTCACCACGGTCCGGGTGGGAAGCCCCAGGCCGGGGTCCCGGTTGCCGTCCACCAGGCAGAGGTCGGGACGCAGCTTCAGGCCCTCCACCGCGCCGCGCATGGCCCGGAAGGTGGCCTGGAGGATGTTGATCTCGTCGATGGTCTTCTCGTCCGCAAGGCAGACGGCCCAGGCCAGAGCTTTTTCGGTGATCTGCTCGTAGAGGGCCTCCCGGCGCTTTTCGGAGAGCTGCTTGGAGTCGTTCAGACCCTCAAGCACCAGCCCTTCGGGCAGGATGCAGGCGGCAGCGCAGACCGGCCCCGCCAGAGGGCCGCGGCCAGCCTCATCGATCCCGCAGATCATTCTATAGCCCTCACTGCGGAGGGCGGCTTCGTATTGATACAAGTCTGTCATATGAGCGATACACCACCTCATCCGTCATCCGCCTTGCGGGGGACGGCGGATGACACCTTCCCCTCAAGGGGAAGGCTTATTACGGGGTCTCTAAGGTAAAACGGCCTAATTTGCAGGAGCGGTACTCTTCCAGAAGGACCTTTGCCATCCGTTCCATGTCCAGCTCCGCGCCGGGGAGGAGGAAGCCGCGGTTTTTGGCGGCCTGCTCCATCAGGGCGAAGCCCTGGGCGGCGAGGGTCCGCTCCCGGAAGTCCGCGGGGAGCAGGGCCTCGTCGAGCTTATAGCGCTCCTGGAGGGCCTGGGGATAATCCTGCCAGAGCTGGGCCGTCAGGCGGGCGGCCAGGGTCTCGGTGTCCAGAATGTCGTCCTTAACGGCTCCGGTCCAGGCCAGGCGCAGGCCCACCTCCGGGTCCTCAAACTTGGGCCAGAGTATGCCCGGCGTGTCCAGCAGCAGAAGCCCCTGGTCCACCGTGACCCACTGTTTGCCCCGGGTGACGCCGGGGCGGTTCTCGGCCTTGGCGCCCTTGCGGCCCGCCACCTGATTGATGAAGGTGGATTTCCCCACGTTGGGGATGCCCACCACCATGGCCTTCAGGGGCTTGCCGCTCATGCCCTTCTCGGCGTAGCGGCGGCGCTTTTCCGCCAGCAGGCGGTTCAGCGCCGGGGAAAAGTCCGCGATGCCCTTCCGGCTCTTGCAGTCGGTCTGGATCACGGAAAAGCCCCTGGCCTTGAAATGCTCGGCCCAGGCCTTGGTCCGGGCTGGATCCGCCATATCAATGCGGTTGAGGATCACCATCCGGGGCTTGGTCCCGCAGAGGGCGTCGATATCCGGGTTCCGGGATGAGACGGGGATGCGGGCGTCCAAAAGCTCGCAGACCGCATCCACCAGCTTCAGCTCGCCCTCCATCATCCGCCGGGTCTTTGTCATGTGGCCCGGATACCATTGGATGTTCAGCTCGTCAGTCATAGATGTCTCCCAGACGGCTCCAGTCCCGGCGGTCGTTCTGCCGGTAATCCTGACCGGGGAACACAAGCAGCAGGGCTTTTCCGACAATGTATCTGCCGTCTACCATGCCGATGTCGTTGTAGCGGCTGTCCGTGGAATTGTTGCGGTTATCGCCCATGAGGAAGTAGCAGCCCTCCGGGACGGTCAGGGAGTTGCCGTCCGTCCCAACGCCCCGGGGCTCCATGGGCTCGTTGATAAAGCTCTCGCTCTGGAGCTCGCCGTCCACCCAGACATGGATCCAGCCGTCCTCTCCGCTGCGGAAGCTGACCGTCTGGCCGCCGGTGGCCACCACGCGCTTCACGATGGGCTTCCCATTCTCAAAATCCGGGACGCAGGCCACTACGATGTCGCCCTGCTCATAGGTGGTTTTGAGAAAATTGCTCCGCAGGACCAGATAGTCGCCCGAGGCCTCGGAATACTCCTGGGCGCCTACCAGGGTCGGGTACATGGAGCTGCCGTTGACCCCGACGAGACGGGTGAAGAAAATAAAAGCCACTGTGATGACAGCCAGCATACAGACCATATCGTGCAGCATGGTGTACAGCGTCCCCGCTACCCCCTTGGGCTCAAAGGGATTTGGCTTTTTTTCCGCTTTTTTTCGGTTTTCATTGGGTCTCATATCTCTGCCTCCGATGTCGTAGAAATATGCTCGAACTATTTCATTTTATATTATAAACCATGTGAATGCAAATTCCAATCCCCTTTTTGAAATTTTTTCGTGAGACTGCACAATTTCTTCGTTTGAATTTTGTGAATTTGCCGGTTGGTATCGACATCTTTTCTCTTGATTTTCCAAGCAGAACCGGGTAAAATAGAAGCAGAAAGCAATTGGAGGCGTCGGCATGAGCGAACTGTATGGAGACGATTATATCACCATCACGGATGAAGACGGTGTCGAGTACGAGCTGGAGGTCCTCTGCTCTGTGGAGTACCAGGGCAGCACCTACTTAGGCGTCTGTCCCGCCGGTTCCGACGAGGACGAAGAGCAGGAGCTGGAGGTCAGCGTGCTGAAGGTCACGGAGGAGGACGGCGAGGAGATCCTTGTGGCCGTCACCGACGAAGACGAGCTGGCCGCCGTGTATGAGCTGCTGCTGGACGACTACGAATCGGAGGAAGAGGAAGAATAAAAATTCTTTCATCGACCGCCAGCGTAGCCATCATCCGCAAAGCTGTCATCTAATTTCATAAAACACCCTGCTGGGTGCGTGATGTGCCCTTTTAGACCCACATCATTTTTACGGGATGCCTGAAACTTCTGAAACGGATTGTAGACCTCCCGCCTGCTTGCCGGGCGGACGTTGGGAACAGAGAACTTTCGGAGGGGCGACCCACCTGCTCGAAACGTGCAGGTTATAAATGGGCGCACACGGCCGCAGCGGGGTTTTTTTGCGTTTTTTTACGAATCACCCTGCCGGTGCGGCACCGGCAGGGTGATTCGTATTATTAACTTTTTGTCAATTCTGAAACTTTTACTTGAAACTCGGCGGGAAAAGCAGTATAATAAAGCGCATTCAGGCCCAAACTGCCGGGCCAAAGCAATTTTTTGAGAGGATTGATGAAAACAATGAGCGCATCCGCATCCAAGAAGAGGCGCAAGGAACTCGAACTGCAGGGCTTGTCCGCCAAGGACATCGCCGTCAAAGAAGAAAAAGAGCAGCGATCCAAGCTGCTGCGAAACGGTTTGATCGTCGCGCTGGTCGTCGCTGTCTGCGTCGCCGCCGTCTTCGCCGTGATCTCCCTGGTCAACCGGCCCAGCTACGACACCAAGGCCGCCGTCGCCACTGTCGGCGACGAGAAGATCACTGTCCCCATGTACGACTACTTCTACAATCTCACGGCTTCCAACTTCTATTCCAGCTACTCCTTCCTGTTTGAGGCCGGCAAGCCCCTGTCCGAGCAGAGCAGCTTCCTTTCCGAGGGCACCATGGAAGACTACCTGAAGGACACCACCAACTCCACCCTCCAGGAGATTTTCAACGTCTATGCCAAGGCCAAGGCCGACGAGTACAAGCTCAGCGACGAAGACAAGGCCTCCATGGAGACCGCTCTGGAGAACCTGGAGAATGAGGCGAGCTCCTACGGCTTCCCCAACCTGGACAAGTATCTCCGGGCCCGCTTCGGCGAAGGCTGCGACGAGGACTCCTACAAGGAGTACATGAAGGTCTTCCTGACCTACAGCGGCTTTGCCACCAAGCTTCAGGAGGACTTCGCGCCCACTGCCGAAGAGCTGGACGAAGCCTATAACAAGGATACCTCCGCCTATGACCTGGTTCGCTTCACCTATAAGGGCGTCGCCGCCGAGTCTACTCCCGTGGAGCAGGAGGCTCCCGCCGACGACAGCGGCGACCAGGACTCCACCGACCCCACCGCCGCCCCGGAGACCACGGAAGCCCCCCAGGCCACCGAGACCGTCTACACCGACGAGGCCAAGGCCGCTGCGAAGGAAGAGGCGGAGCACTACCTGACCGAGATGCCCGAGGACGCCACCACCGTCACCTACAACAAGAGCAGCGCCTCCTCTCTCAACGAGGAGATCGCCGAGTGGCTCTTTGAGGAAGGCCGCCAGGAGGGCGACGTGAAGGTCTTTGCCAAGAACGAGGACGAGATCTACTTCTATGCCGTTCGCTTCGAGGCCAGAGACACCAACGATTACTACCCCATCAACGCCACCATCATTTCCATCACCAAGGACGCGGAAGACGCCGAGGTGAAGGAGGGCGAGCAGACCGCCGAAGAAAAGTACGAGGCCCTGAAGAACGCTGTCAAGGACGGCATGACCGACGAGGAGTTCAATACCGCCGTGACCGCCCTGGGCTACTCTGGCGACACCAGCGCCTATACCCGTACCTATTCCATCGAGCAGATCCGTGACTTCCTCTTTGACGAGAGCCGCAAGGCCGGCGATGTGACCACCGTTGAGACCGACACCATCTACTATGTGGTCCGCTACGCCTCCGCCGCGGAGGATACCTACCGCGACACCATGGTCAAGAACTCCCTGTGGAGCGAATTCTACAAGGCCATCGCCTCCGCCAACACCATCGAGGTGGACGAGGAAATGCTGAAGAACGCCTACACGGACCTGACCTTCAACGCCAGCTCCTCCAGCGAGGACGAAGCCAGCGTCGGCTGATACCCGACAATCAAGCAGGACCGCCCCGGAACTCCGGGTCGGTCCTGTTCGTTCTGTCAGTCCCTGGTCAGCTCTGCCGTGACGGCGGAGATCTCGTAGGCCGTGCGGCGCTCGGTCTCCCCCTCCGGCAGGGTCTTGGTGTACTCCCGGCTCTGGAGCCGCCCCGTCAGGGTGATGCGGGCGCCGGTGGTCAGCCGGGCCATCTCCCGAGCGGTGCGGCCCCAAAAGATGCAGGGCAGATAGTCCGTCCGATGATAGGGCCGATTGACCGCCAGCATCACGTCGCAGATCTCCCGCCCCAGAGGCGTCCGCCGATAGACCGGCTCCCTGCAAAAGGTCCCGGTCAGCACCGCGTGGTTGTCCGGCTCCTCGTCGGTGAGCTCTAAGGTCTCAGCGTAGACAGAGACGACCAGATGCCGCCCGGTCTCCGTCAGCTGATTGAAGGAGCGGATCTGCCCCGTCACCAGGACCTCCTCCCCCCAGGCCACATCCGCTTCCCGGAAGAGGGCTTCATCCGCCAGGATGCGCAGCCGGTCCTCCGTGCCGGAGAGCCGCTCTACGGCTAAATAGAAGGTGTAAAACCGGCGTCCGTGGTTCTCATGGGAGAAGACCGGCGCCGTATCCACGGTGCCGCAGAGCCGGATCTGATTGATGATGTATTCCATTCGTCCACCTCATTGCGTTAAGCTATGATACTCTATTCCGGCGGACGGGGGATTATGCGGCAGGCACGTCTTTCCCTCCGGGCGCGGTATTTGCCCGGCTTTTTTCCGTTTTTTCGACTTTTTTCAACTTTTTTTGAAAAAATGTGAAACTTTTTGTGATTTTTTTCGTCTAAATAGGATATAGAAAAGAATACAAAGGGGGAAGCGCCCATGAAAGTCAAAAAACGCCGCGGTGCGCCGATCTTCGCGCTGGTGACAATTTCGGTCTGTCTGTTGATCCTGGTGGGACTGTTTCTGTTGAATCACTGGCGCGTGGAGCTGCGGATGTCCGCCCCGGCAGAACAGACCCTGGAGGTCGGAAGCTTCTATACCCTGCCGGAGCCCACCGCCGTGCTGCGGGGCGACTTCCTGCTGCGGGACGGCAAGGCGCTGGAGGTCCGGCGGGATGGCGAGGTGGACACCGAACACTTGGGCGACTACACCGTGCGCTACCACGCCGAGGGACTTTTGGAGGAGGCGGACGCCAGTCTCACCATCCATGTGGTGGACACCACGCCGCCGGTCCTGACCCTGGTCCCCGACGCCTTTGAGTATCTGCTGCCCAACGAGGTCTATGTGGAGGCCGGCTTTACCGCCACAGACAATTTGGACGGCGACCTGACCGCCCGGGTCCTGCGGGAAGTCAGGGAGGACGGCGTGTACTATGCCGTCAGCGACAGCAGCGGCAACCGGACGGAGGCCTTTCGGCCCCTGGTCCGGGACGACCCCATCCCCCCGGAGCTGACCCTGCTGGGGGAGCAGACCATGACCCTCCGGGTGGGCGGCGCCTACGAGGAGCCCGGCTGGGCGGCCTCGGACAACGTGGACGGCGACCTCACCGAGCAGGTTGAAATCACCGGCGAGGTCAACATCTGGCAGGCCGGGACCTACACCCTCCGCTACGCGGTGGAGGACGGCTGGGGCAACCGCACGGAGGCAGAGCGTACCGTCACGGTGGAGAAGGCGCCGCAGCCAGATCCCAGCGACCCCGGCAGCAAGATCATCTATCTGACCTTCGACGACGGCCCCAGCAAGCACACGGAGCGGCTGCTGGAGGTCCTTGACAAGTACGGCGTCAAGGCCACCTTCTTCGTGGTGAACTACGGCTACAAGGAGATGATCGCCAAGGAGGCCGCCGCGGGCCACTCCGTAGGCGTTCACAGTCTGACCCACGATTACGACAAGATCTACGCCAGCGAGGAGGCCTATTTCGCAGACCTCCAGGCGATGAACGAGATCATCAAGGCCCAGACCGGCTCCTACTCCACCCTGATCCGCTTCCCCGGCGGCAGCTCCAACAAGGTCAGCCTCTTCAATCCCGGCATCATGACCCGGCTGGTGCAGGCCGTGACCGACGCGGGCTACCAGTACTATGACTGGAACGTGTCCTCCGGCGACGCGGGCCTCACCACCGACACCGACGTGGTGTATCAGAACGTCATCGACGGGGTCAGCAGCCGGAACGTCTCCATCGTCCTCCAGCACGACAGCAAGGGCTACAGCGTGGACGCCGTGGAGCGCATCATCCAGTGGGGCCTCGCCAACGGCTACACCTTCCTGCCCCTGACGCCCTCCAGTCCCAAGGCGCATCACCGGCTGAACAACTGATTCTCCGCGCAAACAGCCCGCAGGCTCCGGCCTGCGGGCTGTTCTGTCAGATCAATTCAGGGTTTGGATATATTGGGGCAGGACTGTCTCGAACTTGACGCCGTACCAGTGCTCCGGATCGGTCCGGGTGACCTCGATGCAGCGCAGCGTATAGTCCGCCGCAATACGGGCGGCCTCGTAGGCGTCCTTGCCCCGGAGCAGCGCCCCCACAAAGGCGGAGGCGTAGACGTCGCCGGTGCCGTGGCAGCCCTTGGCATAGCGCTTATGGGCATAGTAGCGCCGACTCTCCCCCTCCAGCACCACAACGCCGGTGGTGTCTTCGTTGTAGCTGACGCCGGTGAGGATCACGGTCTTCGCGCCGGCGGCCCGGAGGCTGTCCAGCAGGCCGTTGACATAGGCCTCGTCGTATTGCTCCCGATAGGGCCAGCCGGTGAGCAGGCAGGCCTCGGTGATGTTGGGCAGGATGATGTCCGCCCCGAAGGCCAGGGTCTTCATCTGCTCCACATAGGCCTCGTCAAAGGCGGGATAGAGCTTGCCGTTGTCGGCCATGGCGGGGTCCACCACCGTGACGCAGCCCTCCGCCGCGCAGCTGCGGAAGATGTCCTTGACATCCTCGATCTGCTCCGTGCTGCCCAGGTAACCGGTGTAGATGGCCTGGAAGCGGATGCCCTCCTTCTTCCAGTGGGCGGCGATGGCCGGGAGGTCCTCGGTCAGATCCCGCACGGTGTAGCCGGAGAAGCCGGCGGTGTGGGTGGAGAGCACTGCGGAGGGCAGAATGCAGGTCTCGTGGCCGGCGGCAGAGAGGATCGGCAGGGCCACCGTCAGCGAGCACTGGCCCACGCAGGAAATATCCTGCACCGTTAAAATGCGTTTGTAGTCCATTTTGAAATCTCCTTTGTTCGGGGACTTGACAGTCGCCCCGTTTTCCGCTATGATTATAGCACAATCTGGCCCTGTGTATATGCTCAGTTTTTATATTTTTAACAGGGTCAGTTTTCAGCAAAGCGAGGTCTCTCAGGATGTTTTCCTATTCTCTGAATCTGGATCCCCAGAGCCGGGTCCCCATGTACGAGCAGCTCTACGCCGCCGTCGCCGGAGCGATCCGGGAGGGGGCCCTGCACCACGGGGAGAAGCTGCCCTCCAAGCGGGAGCTCTGCGCCCGGCTCGGGGTCAGCCGCTCCACGGTGGAAGCGGCCTATGAGCTGCTGCTGGCCGAGGGCTATGTGGAGTCCCGGCCCCGGAGCGGGTACTATGTAGCCGAATACGAAACGACTGCCATATCGGAGGCCCCCTCATCCGCCCCGGTGTGCGCACCGGGGCACCTTCCCCCCAGGGGGAAGGCTTTGGACTCCCCGTTCTCGACCTCGGCGGTGGACGTGTCCCGCTTCCCCTACGCCTCCTGGGCCAAGCTCTACCGGGAGGTGGTCTACAACTCCCCGGAGCTGCTCCAGCGGGGCGAGGCCCAGGGGGAGGCGCCCCTGCGGGAGGCCCTGGCACGGCTGCTGCGGGAGTACCGGGGCGTGCAGTGCGGCCCGGAGCAGGTGGTCGTCGGCGCGGGGTTGGAGACCCTGACGGACCAGCTCATCACCCTCTTCGGCCCGGAGGCCGTCTACGCCGTGGAGGACCCAGGCTATCCAGCCCTGGTGCGGCTGCTTCAGGCCAGGGGAAGGGCGGTCCGCTTCGTCCCCATGGACGCCGCGGGCATGGACCCGGAGGCGCTGGAGCGGAGCGGCGCGGCGGCGGCCTATCTGACCCCCTCCCACCAGTTCCCCCTGGGCATCACCATGCCCGCCTCCCGGCGCTCCCGGCTGCTGCGCTGGGCCGCGGAGGGGGAACGCTGGATCATTGAGGACGACTATGACAGCGAGTTCCGCTACGGCGGACGGCCCATCTCCTCCATGCAGGGCATGGACCGGCACGGGCGGGTCATCTACGCCGGGACCTTCAGCCGCAGCCTCGCTCCGGCCATCCGCCTGGCCTATCTGGTGCTGCCCCCTCCCCTGCTGGAGCGCTGGCAGCGGCAGTTCGGGCGGCAGCAGTCCACGGTCTCCCGCTACGAGCAGCGGGTCATGGCCCGCTTTCTGGACGAGGGCTATTACGCCCGCTATCTGCGGCGGGTGGGCAAGCTCTACGCGGACCGCAGAAGCGCCCTGGTCTCGGCCCTGGCAGAGCTGGAGGGTGCCTCGGTCTCCGGCGCCGACGGCGGCATCCACTTCCTGCTGACCCTGCCCCGATATGGGGAGGACGAGCTGCTCCGCCGGGCCGCCGCGGCAGGCCTGCCCCTGCGGGGCCTGTCGGAATTCTGCCACGAGACCGCTCCCCTGCCCTCCACCCTGGTCCTCGGCTACGGCGGCCTGCCCACCGAGCAAGTCCCGGAGGCCGCAGCGCGGCTGCGGGCGGCGTGGGAAGGAACGAGCGGCCCGCTCCGCTGCATTGCCGCAGAAAAAGCTTGAAATCCGCTGTGTTTTTCGGTAAAATTCAGATGGAGGAGGATGAATAGGATGGAAAACGACAAGAAGATCACGATTAGCCCCTATACGGAACAGGACATCCCGGCGGTGCTGGAGTTTGAGCGGCGGCTGCGGGAGGAAGAGGACGTTTGGGGCTGGGAGATCGACGAGGACTATATCAAAAGCGTGACTGCCAGCTTCCGGGACCGGCGCTTTGACAACGCCCTGTCCTTTCTGGCCTGGCAGGAGGGCCGCGTCATCGGCAGGATCGACGCCGTGCTGCTCCCCTCCCATTTCGACGGCTCCGTCAAGGCCTATCTGGACTGGATCTGCGTGCTCCAGAGCTGCCGCCACCAGGGCGCGGCCCAGGCCCTCCTGTCCACCCTGCGGCAGGAACTGAAGGCCCTGGGCGTCGATACGCTGGTGGCCCTGACTGCCGCCAACGAGGAGGCCCAGCGTTTCTACAAGGCCGTCCCGGATTCTGTCATGCGGGACGTCGGCATCTGGATCGACATCAAATAAATGAATTGCGGCGGTGCACATCCGGTGCGCCGCGCAGAGGAGGGCAAAATGAACTATCTGGAAGAATACTACAACAGCCGCGACGAGGACAGCCGCCTGCTCTCCCGGCACGGGCAGGTGGAATACCTGACCACCATGAAATACATCCGGGAGAGCCTTGCGGGCCTCCCGGACCCGGAGATCTTGGAAATCGGCGCCGGCACCGGGCGCTACAGCGTGACCCTGGCGAAGGAGGGACTTCGGGTGACGGCGGTGGAGCTCATCGCTCACAATCTCGACGTCCTGCGGGCCAAGCTGGACGGCTCGGAGCCCATCACCGTGATGCAGGGCAACGCCCTGGACCTCTCTGCCCTGCCGGACGGCTTCTTTGACCTGACCATGCTCTTAGGGCCCATGTACCATCTCTACACCCGGGAGGAGCAGCTTCAAGCCCTGCGGGAGGCGGTGCGGGTGACGAAGCCCGGCGGGCACATTCTGGCGGCTTACTGCATGAACGAGCCCACCGTTGTGCAGTACGTGTTCAGAATGAACCATCTGCATGAGGTCATGGAGCTGAAGATGCTCACGCCGGACTGGCACTGCATCAGCGAGCCCAAGGACCTGTTTCAGCTCATGCGGACCGAGGACATCGCCTCCCTGGACGCGGAGCTGCCCGTGGAGCGGCGCAAGCTGGTGGCCACGGACGGCGCCACCAACTTCATGCGGGAATCCATCGACGCCATGGACGACGAGACCTTTGGCAAGTGGGTGGATTACCATTTCGCGGTCTGCGAGCGGCAGGACCTGATCGGCGCCTCCCATCACACCCTGGACATCCTGCGGAAGCTGTAAAGAAAGAGATATCTGCTTCCTCTTTGAGTTCGGAGACGACAAGACCCTCTCCTATGGCAGATGCTGCCGCGGAAAGTCCTTCAACGAGCTCTACGACGGGCTGAAAAAGCTCGATTAACTCCGTCGGCGGACAGAACAGAGCAGAAAAAGACAGGACAGGCGCTTCTTTTTCTGCTATCATGGGCACGTCAGGAAAGGAGGCGGCGGCAATGGAGTGGCTGACCGGCATTCGCACGGCGATAGACTTTATGGAGCGGCATCTGGAGGAAAACGTCAGCGTTCAGGACGTGGCGGACCGGGTGTTTCTCTCCCCCTTCTTCTTGCAGCGCGGCTTCACGCTGATGACGGGCTATGGCATCGGAGAGTATCTGCGCAGCCGCAGGCTGTACCAGGCGGCCCTGGACCTGCGGGAGACGGAGGACAAGGTCATCGACATTGCGTTCCGGTACTGCTATGAGACGCCGGAGAGCTTCACAAAGGCCTTCTCCCGCTTCCACGGCGCGACCCCGTCCCAGGTCCGCGGCGGCGCTCCCTTCCGGGTCTTCCTTCCCCTGACCATCAATCTTACGCTTCAGGGAGGGAATCAAATGGATTTCAAAATCACACCGATGTTCCCCTTCAAGCTCATCGGCTTCCAGAAGGTCTTCGACATGGAGACCGCCTACGCGGAGATCCCCAAATTCTGGGATGAGATCTGCGAAAAATACGCCTACAACGTCTACGCCGGAAACGCCCCGGCGAATCCTTACGAGCAGGCCCTGATGGACAACTGCATCGGTGAGTACGGCGTCTGCATCGACGACCTGGGCGGCAGCCGCTTTCGCTATCTAATCGCCGGAAAGTACACCGGCGGCCCGGTGCCGGAGGGCATGGTCGTCTATGCGTTCCCCCGGGGCGAGTGGGCGGTGTTCCACTGCGTCGGTCCCATACCCGAAGCCCTTCAAAGTGTAAACACCCGGATCTTCCGGGAATGGCTGCCGGGCAACCCGGACTACGAGCTCTGCGGGAATGCGACGGTGGAGTGGTACGACTGCGTGAACGGCGAAAAGACCGACCCGGACTACCACAGCGCCATCTGGGTCCCCGTTCAGCGCAGGACCTGACCGAGCCCGACAGTGTCCCGGGTGTTCCCGGCCTTGTCTGATTTGCCCCTGCGGAACTGAGTGGAGGAATGCATATGGAACGATTCTTTTTTGAAGAGCCCGGTCCGGAGCGGGAAGCGGACGCGCTCGCCTACATCCGGGAGTTTTACGAGCACGGCTCCGAGATCAACGGCGCGGGCGGGCTGCACCGGTATCTGGACGACTATGCGGGCTGGCTCGAAAAGCTGCGCCAGGACGCCCTGCGGGAGCCCACGGAGGAAAAAGTTCCCGCCAGGACCTATTTTCTCGTCCGGGAAAGCGACAACCGGATCGTCGGCATGAGCAACATCCGGCTGACGCTCAACGAAAAGCTCCGGCAATTCGGCGGGCATATCGGCTTCTCCATCCGTCCGACGGAGCGGGGAAAGGGTTATAACAAAATCAATCTGTATCTGGGTCTGAAGGTCTGTGCGCAGCACGGGATCGGGACCGTGCTCCTGGACGCCGATCTGCACAACCCGGCTTCCTGGAGGACGATGGAGGCCCTGGGCGGAGTGCGGACCCGGGAATACTTTGACGAGCAATATTCCCACTGCGTCGTGGTGGATTACAGCATCGACGTGGACAAGGCCCTGGCCGAGCACCCGGAATACGAGGGGCGGATCCTCCGGAGCTGAGCCGCACGCGGCAACCATTGAAAAACATAGCCTGGTCTTGATCGACAAAGCGATCAAAGACCAGGCTTTTTTGATTTCCGTTTCTTAAGGGAAGCCTATACAGACAGGGGGGTTGTCAAACAGATTGGAGAGATGAAATTACTTCTTCGCCAGGTACTTTCTCAGGTCGAGGGCGACGGCCACGACGATGACGATGCCTTGGACGATGTAGTTGTAGTAGGGGTTGACGCCGAGGAACTGGAGGACGATCTTCAGCAGCTCGAACACCAGTACGCCCACGAGCACGCCGGTGACGCGACCGATACCGCCGGTGGTGGAGACGCCGCCAATGGTACAGCCTGCGATGGCTTCCAGCTCATAGCCCATGCCGAGGGAAGCCGACGCGCCGCCGGATTTCGCGGCCAGCAGCCAGCCGCCGATGGCGTACATGATGCCGGCGGTCATATAGATCCGCAGCAGGGCGGCGCGGGTGTTGACGCCGGAGACCTCCGCCGCGACCTCGTTGCCGCCGATGGCGTACATGTACTTGCCGTGGCGAGTCTTGTTGTACAGGAACCAGAAGAACAGGCCGATGGCCAGGGCGACAAAGAGCAGATAGGGCAGGTTGAAGCCCTCGGTGCTGCCGATGCGGCCCGTGATCAGCTTGGTGTAGTTCTCCTGGAAGCCGCCGATGGGCTGGGCGTCCGTCAGCACAAGGCAGCCGCCATAGACGATGGTCTGGGTGCCCAGAGTCGTGATAAAGGGCGGGACCTTCAGGAAGGCGATGATCGCGCCGTTGAGCAGGCCGATCAGGCAGCCGATGGCGACCACGATCAGCAGCGCTACAAACATATTAAATTCGGGCAGGTTGGCAAACTGTCTGCCGGTGTAGTTCGCACGCTGGACCAGAATGCCTGCCAGACAGCCGGCAAAGCCCACCTGGCGGCCTGCGGACAGGTCGGTGCCTTTCGTAATCAGACAGCCGGAAACGCCCAGCGCGATGATGAACCGGACCGCCGTGTTGGAGACCAGGTTGCCGAGGTTGCCCCAGGAGAAGAAGTTCTCCTTTGTAATGCCGACGATAATTGCCACGATGACCATCAGGACCACGATGGGATTCTCTTTGGTGGTCTTCCAAAGGCTGCCGGCCGGGTTGCCTTTCGTTGTTGTCATGATTGTTTCCTCCAGTACTATTCAAACTGTGTCGCAAGAGCCATGATGTTCTCCTGGGTGGCGTCCTTGCCGTCGATGAAGCCGGTCACACGACCGTCGCACATGACCATGATGCGGTCCGACATGCCGATCAGCTCTCCCATTTCGGAGGAGATCATGATGATGCTCTTGCCCTGACGGGCCAGCTCTTCGATGATGACGTAGATCTCATATTTTGCGCCCACGTCGATGCCGCGGGTGGGCTCGTCGAGGATTAGGACCTCGGGGTCGTTGGCAAGCCAGCGGCCCACCAGGACCTTTTGCTGGTTGCCGCCGGACAGGGATTGGATCAGGGTTTTGCCGGAGGGCGTCTTGATGTTCATTTTCTGCCGGTTGGTCTCCACCAGCTCGTCGATTTTTTTGGAGTTGAGCACGATGCCCATATCCAAATACTTGTTGAGGGAGGCAATGGAGATGTTGTCCGCCACGGAGAGCACGCCCATGATGCCGGAACCGCGGCGGTCCTCCGTCAGCATGGCGACGCCGCTGTCAATGGCGTCCTTGGGCCGACGGATCTTCATCTCCTTGCCCCGATAGCTGACGGTCCCGCTGACCCGGGAGCGGATGCCGAAGATGCCCTCCATGAGCTCCGTCCGCTGGGCGCCCACCAGACCGGCCACACCGAGGATCTCGCCCTTGCGGACGCTGAAGCTGGCGTGCCGGAAGCTCTTGGGATTGATGGAAGTGAAATCCTTGACCTCGAAGACCACCTCGCCCGGTTCATTGTGCCGCTCGGGATAGAGGTTGGTCAGCTCGCGGCCGACCATCTTCGTGATGATGAAATCGGTGGTGAGGCCCGAGGAGTCCCAGGTGCCGATGTACTGGCCGTCGCGCATGATGGTGACTTCGTCGCTGATGCGGAGGATCTCGTCCATCTTGTGGGAAATATATACGATTGCAACCCCGTCTTCCTTCAGGTCCTCCACGATGCGGAAAAGGGCATCGACTTCGTTCTGCGTCAGCGAAGAGGTGGGCTCGTCGAGGATCAGGACCCGGCAGTTGGCGGATACCGCCTTCGCGATCTCCACGGACTGCATCTGAGAAATGCTGAGTTCGCCCAGCTTCCGCTTCGGGTCAAAGTCCATCCGGACCTTTTTCATCAGCTTCTCGGTGTCTTCGTACATTTTCTTGTGATCGACGACCGGGAAGAAGCCGAGGAATTTTTTCAGAGGATAGCGGCCAAGAAAGATGTTCTCACCGATGGTTCGGGCGGGAATGGGCTGAAGCTCCTGATGCACCATGGCGATGCCGTGGTTGAGCGCGTCCATGGGGTCCTTGATGTGGACCTCCTCTCCGTCCATCAGGACGGTTCCTTCATCCATCTTGTAGATGCCGAACATACACTTCATGAGAGTGGATTTTCCGGCGCCGTTCTCGCCCATCAGAGCGTGGACCTTGCCGGGACGGAGGCGGAGCTGCACGTGGTCCAGAGCCTTGACGCCCGGGAAGGACTTGCAGACATCCCGCATCTCCAGCAGGTATTCAGACATAGAGTGTTGCCTCCATTCTTTTGCAGTTTCCCTTTGAAAATCTTGAAAACGGGTGGGCGCGAGGCCCACCCGTTTTGTGCCAACGGGGCCGTTGGTCGGGAGCTTGATCAGCCTTCCTTGACGACCTTGACGTAATCGACCCAGTAGTAGTTCTGGATGTCCTTGCCTTCGAGCAGCATGACAGCCACATCGACAGCCTTGTGGGACTGGCCGACATGGTCGTTCAGAACGGTGCCGGTCATGGTGCCGTTGTTGACCATCTCGACGCACTCCTCCAGGGCGTCAACGCCCAGCAGGTAGATGTCGGTGCCCACGGTGCGGCCGGCGGCCTGGATGGCAGCGGCGGCGCCCAGCGCCATAGCGTCGTTGTTGCAGAACACGACCTCGACCTTGTCGCCGAACTTGGCCAGCGCGTTGGCGCAGAGCTCCTGGCCCTTGGCCTGAGCCCAGTTGCCCACCTGGTCGTCCAGGCACTCGACCTGAAGACCAGCGTCAACCAGAGCCTTGACGGAGAACTGGGTGCGGTACTGGGCGTCGATGTTCTCGGGGTCGCCCTCGATCATGATGTAGGAGATCACGCCGTCGCCGTTGATGTCGCCCTTGGTGGGCAGGTCGCGGACGATCTCGCCCTGGAAGGTGCCGGACTGACGGGCGTCCGCGCCGACGTAGCAGACCTTGGCATTGTTCAGAATGCCCTCATAGGCCTCGTCGATGGTATTGCCATCTTTGTCGTAGGCCAGAGGCTCGCGGTTGATGAGGACCAGGGGGATGTTGGCGGCCACGACCTTGCTGATCAGGGCGTCGGCGGAGGAGGTCTGGACCAGGTTCAGGATGATGACGTCCATCTTCTGGGTGATGAAGTTGTCCACCTGGTTGGACTGCTCAGCCATGTCGTTCTTGCCGTCCACGATGGTGACGTCATACTTCACCTTGTCGGTCTCCAGGGTCTTGAAGTAGGCCTGGATCTCATTGCGGTACAGGGTCATGAAGTTGTCGTCGAACTGGTAGATGGCGACGCCGACCTTGTAGGTCTTGACGTCGGAGTCGGTGCTGCCCGATTCGGCGCAGGCGACCAGGGTCAGCATCATGCACAGCGCAAGGATGATTGCAAATACTTTTTTCATAGTGATACTCCTTTGTTCCTGTTTTCGGGATCGTTCACGAGAAAAATTAAGTATCTGTGAAAAATCCTTTATAAATTTTATCATTTTGCCGCAGAAATGTCAATTCTTCGCCTATGAACTACATGAATTTTTGTTATATTGTATAATTTGAAAGTTGTAATTTTATGCATTTTCACATCTCGAAACATCCGAAAAATCCGCTATAATATGGATATCCATGGAAAAAAATATGCAAAAGCTCCGCAGAAAAGGAGGATCACAATGGACCCTTTGGAAATCCTGCACGCAGAGGCGCTCTATCTGCCCCTGGCGCCCGAGATCTATGAACGGCAGCTTGACTGTCTTGAGCTCCTGTATGAATACAACAGAACCCGGCCCCACGACCAGGCGCAGCGGAGCGCTCTCCTGCGGCAAATGTTTTCCGAAATCGGAGAGGACTGCTATATCGAGCCTCCCTTCCACGCGAACTGGGGCGGGAGGCATGTACACTTTGGCCGCAGCGTCTACGCCAACTTCAATCTGACCCTCGTGGACGATACGCACATCTACGTCGGAGACTGCACGATGATCGGTCCCAACGTCACCCTCTGCACCGCGGGCCACCCCATCCTCCCGGAGCTGCGGGAAAAGGGGTATCAGTACAACGCGCCGGTCAAAATCGGGCGGAACTGCTGGATCGGCGCGGGCGCCATCCTTCTGCCCGGCGTGACGGTCGGCGACAACAGCGTGATCGGCGCGGGCAGCGTGGTGACGAAGGACATTCCTTCCGACGTGGTCGCCGTCGGCAATCCCTGCCGCGTCCTGCGGCCCATCGGCGAAAAGGACCGGCTCTTCTTTTTCAAAGACAACCGCATTCCAGCGGAGCTCCTGTAGATGCGGAAGAAGACGGACCTGTGACCGTGTTTGTCGGTCACAGGTCCGTCTCTTCCCGGCTGTTCAGCGCCGGAACAGGCCTTTTTTCTTTCGGTAGAAGGGCTCGCCCGCGGCGGCCCGCCGCCCGAAGTCCTGGTCATATTTATCCACCGAAAAACAACCTGGTTCTGTCAGACACTTATCCTTCCAGACGGTGGCGAAGCTCGTTCAGGCACTCGCCGTTGTATGTGAAATATCGCGGTCCAGCGACGCCGGCACTGCTGTTTTTTCCCTGAAGAAGTGCAGCAAGGCCGGAAAGCGTGAACGGTTTTCCTTTGTAATCCACGGTCTTATCATCCAAAACCTTAAACTGCATTTCAGGATCATCATTCCAAGCAACATATTCACCGGGCCTGATTTGGCATTTTGAAAATGCAAACGGTGAAAGCCGTTCTTTGTGCTCTTCCTCAATCTCCTGCGCAGTTTCCTCAGCCTGTCGCTGCGCGTCACTTATAGTACCGTAACTCAGCTTGTCTTTGCAGCCGTGGATCTCAGCGATAGCCTCTAGGATGGAATAGGCGTCCTCCGGAGACATAGCGTAGAACTCACGAATGCGCTGCTTCCCATTGAAATTCTCGATGGAGCGCAGGTTGGGGTTCAGCTTGTCGATAATGCTGTGAATCTTCAGATCGGAAAGCCGGGAGTTGACCTCATAGGTCGCATAGACGCGAAAAGCAAAGGGAATACACTCGCTCCGGTTGAGCTGCTGCAGCCGCTTGTCAATATCATCCGCATACCCGATCTTCACGTATTCCGGGAAGGATGGGTTGGTAAGGATGTAAATTACTCCAGTTTTTTCCGTCATTATAATCATCTCCAAATCTTTATTTCCACCTTCAGCGACTTACATATGGTACTCTCATCAATCAGTATAGTGCAAGTAATAACTCGCTTGTTTTAATGAACCATTTTTGATGTCACCACAAAGACGATTTAAGAGAGCCTTACATTTGATTAAAAACGCATTAAGCTGATATATTCCGGCTTCTTCTATAGCGTCAAAATTGAAGGCTGATGGATTCAATTCAGCTTTTTTATTATACAAGTCAGCAATCAGATCCATAAACGCTTCATCGACATTTGGGATAAGAACATTATCCCAGTATCCCACAGCAAAACTACCTCCATTTGCACCGACCGATATTCTTTCAAAAACTTTAATATATCGCATGAAATTCAGATAAAGAGCTAAGAAAATGCACTTTTTTAATGGAATGGTTTTTCTTTTCGGATGAATAATCGTACCATGGAAATTTGTTGTAAAATGCAATGTTTCATCACAAACAGCAAATGTTTTTCCAACCGTTCCCTCAGCTGCAAATAAAATATCCTTCTCGCCTAAAAACCAAATAGGATTTCTTGCGCCTAAATAAGCTACTTTCAGAATATAACCTGAAGAGGAAATGTCGCTTGGGTAAATCAGTACACTATACCCATTTCTGTAAGTGTCCGTTTGGATTGACCGTCCGAGGTCTCGTTTTGCAAGGTTTGGGCCTCGTTTCAGTTCAAATCCGAAGTCAGATAAGCTTGAATATCCATGTTTATAGTGCTTAACGTTTTCTCTCCATTGAAATACTGTATTTGAGTAAATCCCTGAATCAAGCCTTGCTTTATTAAACAGTTCCGTAAATGAAGGGTTAATATAGTCATATTCCTGTGATATTATTTCTTGAAAGAATAGTTCCTCGCTTTTCCTTAGCTTTGAATCTGCAGAGTGCTCTGAATAAGCGATATTTTTTATAAGTGCCTCCATCAACGGATAAACCCATTCTTCTGGACAATCTGGGATTTCACATTCAAGGAACAAATCGCCTGAATGTCGTATAGTTGCCCCCCTCGGTGTTTTTGCGTTAAGTTGCTCTCTAAAATACTCATCACGCATAAACGCCATCACATAGTACTTATACTTTTCTTGCTGGAAATTCAGCTTAATAATACCCGATGAAAAAGCTAGATTTTCGTTGTCGCTGATAAATAAGCAGCAATCCCCGATATTGGCATCTGTGCAAAATAGAACATCCCCATCTCTAATCATTGCTCCAGAATAATAAAAGGGATTCAAGTATAAATACTTGTCTTTATCAACCGAGAACTGAATACCATTAATGCAACTATTCCTCAAAAAGACCTGTTTTGATTTTGGCACATAGGCACTACTACCTGGCTCTATCCCTTTTATGTACGGATTATCGCTGTCCATATAAAAAGAGATCATATGCCTATGTTTATTATTGATAGTCAGCTTTTTATAATTATTTGGTGACAAGGATCCATTTTCTTTTATCTCTGAAATCTTAACCTCTGTAGGCACTATCAGTTCATGCATAATCTCACTCCAAGCCCTCCAAGAATAGCTTTTTAAGGTCTAATTCTTGATTTACGCACCATTCCTTAAACTCCATGATAATTCGGCTAAAGTCTTCATTAAGAACAGATTCTCCCTCATCATTTGTTACAGTCTCAAAAGTATCAGGATCAAGAGCATAATCATTATCAAACTTTACTGTTCTTTTGGCTCAATCACTTTTCTTGTGGGATGAGCAAAGTTGACAATTGAATAAAACGAAACCTCGAAGTAGGATAAAGAAGCATCTTGCCGGATGTACTTACTTAATCAAACCCGAGGTTTCACCATGGATTATACAACAGA
>JAFRPC010000020.1 GCA_017429325.1 Oscillospiraceae bacterium
GATCCTGGTTATCGCCGCTTCCGATGGTCCTATGGCTCAGACCAAGGAGCATCTGCTGCTGGCCCGTCAGGTTAACGTTCCATCCGTCCTCGTCTTCCTGAACAAGGTCGACCAGGTCGACGACGAAGAGCTCCACGAGCTCGTCGAGATGGAAGTCCGCGAGCTGCTCGACTTCTACGGCTTCCCTGGCGACGACACCCCCATCATCCGCGGCTCCGCCCTGAACGCTCTGGTCTGCGAGTCCAACGATCCCAACGCCCCCGAGTACGCCTGCATCAAGGAGCTCATGGACGCTGTCGACAGCTGGATCCCCACTCCCGACCGTAAGGCTGACCTGCCCTTCCTGATGCCCGTTGAGGACGTCTTCACCATCTCCGGCCGCGGCACCGTGGCTACCGGTCGTGTCGAGCGTGGTACCATCAAGAAGATGGAGCCTGTCGAGATCGTTGGCCTGTCCGACGAGAAGAAGACCACCGTCGTCACCGACATCGAAATGTTCCACAAGCTGCTTGACTTCGCTGAGGCCGGCGACAACATCGGCGCTCTGCTCCGCGGCGTTGACAAGAAGTCCATCGAGCGTGGCCAGGTCCTGGCGAAGCCCGGTTCCATTCATCCCCACACCAAGTTCAAGGGCCAGGTTTACGTCCTGACCAAGGAAGAAGGCGGCCGTCACACCCCGTTCTTCAACAACTATCGGCCCCAGTTCTATTTCCGTACCACCGACGTGACTGGCATCATCACCCTGCCCGAAGGCGTTGAGATGTGCATGCCCGGCGACAACGTCGATATGGACGTTGAGCTGATCACCCCCATCGCCATCGAGAAAAACCTCCGCTTCGCCATCCGCGAGGGCGGCAGAACCGTCGGCTCCGGCGTTGTCATCGGCATCAACGAGGACTAATCTCCAACTGACAAATCCTGAACCATAACAACAGGCCCTCCCGCAGGAGGGCCTGTTTTTTGGGGCTTAGATATTATGACTTTAGGTTTAGGACCTCCGAAGCGGGGGGCGTCAGGATGCCCTCCAGGGCGTCGGTGATCCCCTTCTTGGCAGCCGGGTCCTCGATTTTCAGGCTCAGGCTCTCGTCCTCCCCCTGGAAATGCAGGCCGGCGCCTTTCAAGGGGGACGGAAGCTTCTCCGGATTCCCGTAGTACTGCCGGTCCCAGCACTGGAGCTCGTCGCAGAGCCGCAGCAGCCAGGCGACGGGCTCCGGTCCGCAGCCCGGTTCCAGCCCGGTCTCCAACGGGATGCGGAAGTCGCCCAGACGGACGCCCTCTATGGCAAGCTCTGTCATCCGCTCGCCGTTCCAGTCCTTTTTAATGTTGTGCAGGGCCACGGCGTAGGCCGCCCGCTCCGCGTAGTCCTCGTAGGCGGGGGCAGCGTCCCGCATGGCTTGCAGCTTTCCTTGCTGCACCGAGTTCAGCTCCTCCTTCGGAAACTCCTTGTAATACTTGCAAAGGGTCTGCTGCATAAACAGCAGCATCCCGGCGCTGACGATGCCGTGGTCGAAGTAGCTGCGGCCCGCATGCTTTCCCTGGGTCTGCTCAAAATAGCTCCGGATCGGGTTGTCGTCCTCACGGATCGTCAGCAGGACGCTTTTCCCCTTGCCTATGAAGCGATCCAGCGCGGTCTTGATCGGATACATCCGCTCAATGCGCTGCGTCTGTCGTCCCAGCCGGGCCAGGATGCCTTTTTCGGTGCCTTTTCCAAAGATGTTTTCCGTGAAAAGCTTTGTCAGCGGTTGGGAGAGGGCTTCGTTCATCCGCTGATACACGACGGCAGCCGCCGCGTCGTCGCCGCTGGTCCTGTCGTTCTCGATCACGTAGCCCGCGTCGTGGTACAGGGCCGCCAGGATCCAGACGGCCAGGAAGGCCTTGTCTTTCAGGCCGACGTCGTCCATAGCCTTGCGGACCCTGCGCTGGTTCTCATAGAGATAGAGGCCCAGCAGGAAGACCTTGAACATGTGGGTCGTGTGGTCGCGGTATTTGGGATAGAACGCCTTGTCAAATTCCAGGTCGGTCAGGTGCTCGTAGTCCGGGGGCAGGCCCAGCTCCGGGTGATTATTCCAGATGGCCCGCATCAGCTCCAGGGAGCCGCGATACCGGTCTCCCTCGTTGGGCCCCAGGGCTTTGAGCAGGTTTTCGCAGTCCGCATCGAAGTCCTTCACCGCCTCTTGGTACAGGGGGGAGTCCGCCGCCCAGAGCAGCAGGTCCCGGTTGACGCCGGGCTCCAATTTCGTTTCCAGCATAAGCTTCCTCCATTTCGGTTCCGGCGCCCGGGTCCCGTGCTCCCGCAGCCATGCGGGGAAGTCGGGATTCCGCTGCCGCAGAAGGCCCAACAGGATGATGCGGTCCAGCCTGCCCGGTTCGCCATGCAGGAGCCGGGCTGCCTCCTGATTGGTATCGAGGAGCAGGGTCCTGTATTTCTCCGGAGAATCGCTTGTTTCTTTCTTCAAAGCCTCGACTGTCTCCGGGGTGGCATAGGGCAGCACGGCGGCGGTATCGTTCAGCGCCTCGCGCAGAGACGCGCTTCCACGCCCCGAAAGCATCTGCGCTGCCTTCAGAAGGGTCCGGCCAAAGAGGGGCTCCAGCAGCTCTGCCACCCGGAACTCCTTTTCCTCGCCCTCATTGTTGTCGATTGTCTTTTCCGGGTCTTTTTGATATTTTTTTATGAGGGGCTCAAGCGCATAGTCCGCCACTGCGCCGTCCCAATCCGCCCGGACCCGCTCCTGCTCCAGGACCAGGCGCATGTCGGCCACGGCCTCCAGCAGCAGGCGCTGGGCCTCCAGGAAAAGGCCGCAGGGCTCCCCACTCCCGTCCTCCGGGCGCCAGAGGGTCAGATGGAGCAGCCGCTCGTCCGGTTTTGCCTCCAGCAAGAGACTGTCCTTCCCCTCCCGGAGCCGGATGCCGTAACGCCAGATCGCCCCGTCACAGTGCTCGTAGAGGGCGAGCGTAACCCGGTGGAGCAGGTGGACCGGCAGATAGGTCAGCTGCCAGGTACAGCGGATGGGGCGGCCCTCCGGCGCCAGCATGGGGGGCGGGCTGACCCCCATGAGCTCGGGAATAAAGATCCTATCGTCCTTGAGCACATAGGCCCGCCGGAACTTCCGCATGATTTCCAAAATATAATTTGGTCCGTCTCCGTCATAGCGATAGCTGATATCTACCGTCGGGAGGTTCCGGTTCGTCAGTAGCTCTTTGAATTCTGCCCTGGAGAGGATGCCGCCGCCGGAGCAGCCGACGCCGTTCCAGAGGACCCGGTAGACGCCGTTGGTCAGCCAATCGGGATTCAGCACCTTGCAGTCCATCAGGGCCGCCCCCTGGGGCAGGCCCTGATGATAACTGAAACAAACCCCCAAGTCATTGAACCAATCCAGCAGCCACATCCGGATGGAGGCGTTGACCTCGCTCTCCCCGCCCAGGCCGTGCCGGGCGCAGACATCCAGATAGTCCCCGAAGCTGATAAAGTCCACCTTTTTTTCCTGCATCTTCTGCATCTCGTCCCGGATGGCGGCCCAGGCGGGGGGAAGTTCCAACTTGACGCTGTCTAACTTTTCTACCTCGTCTATGATGGGCTTCGTCAGCATTTTGTTGAAATCCTCGGGACTGTCATCCACCGCCGAGTAATAGATGACTGCTTTCAAGGCGGGACAGAGCGCTCGCAGCTTTTGTTCATCCACCTCTTTTTCTACCTTTGCGGTAACAGTGTGCCATTGATTCACCACCAGCAGCACCGAGACGCCCCGGGAATAGCCCGCCACCGTGCGCAGCCATTTTTCCGCCTGGGGCATGACCTTGTCCTTGTCCTTACCGCTGACAACTATCACATAGCAGCTCCGCTCCGTCAGGAAGCAGTGGTGCATGGATTGAAGAATCTCCTGGCAGCCGAAGTCCCAGAATTTGACGGCAGGCCTGCCGGGGGGCGAATAGGGGCGGATCTTGACGCCGGGGGTCGTGTCCTCCCGGAAGTCTATCATCGCGCCGCCCGCCTGAATGCGCTCGATGGTGTGGGTCTTGCCTACGCCGCTCTCTCCCAAAAAGATGACCTTGCCCTCGTTGACCTTCACCCGGTCCACGTCGTAGTAGGCGGCTAGGACCTCCTCCTTCGGCAGTTGGAAGAGCGCGGCGGGCTGCCGGGCGACGGTGGAATCGCCTAAAGAAAAATAGAAAATTTGCCGGAGGCAGAAGTCGGGCACCTCCTCCAGCCGCAGACCACGACAGAACAGGAGAGAAAGCTTTTTGCAGCTCTCCAACGGAGAGAGGTCCGAGACCTGGGTGTTGTTCAGCCAAAGTGATTGAAGCCGCGGCAGCCCCGCCAGGGGGCTGAGCTCCGAAACCTCGGTGTTGTCCAGGGAAAGCCTTTGAAGCTGCGACAGCCCCGCCAGGGGGCTGAGGTCCGAGACCTGGGTGTTATTCAGAGAAAGAATTTGAAGCTGCGGCAGCCCCGCCAGGGGACCGAGGTCCGAGATCTGGGTGTTGTCCAGGTAAAGCGTTTGAAGCTGCGGCAGCCCGGCAAGAGGAGAGAAGTCCGTCAAGTCCGTTTTACGGAGATCCAGCCAATTCAACTCGGGGCAGCTCTTCGGCAGCAGGGCCAGGAGCTCCGGCTCGACAGAAAACGCGCCGTCCCGCTGCGAAATATCATCGTCTGATTGACGGATCTCCCGCAGCGCCCGGAGCTGCCGACGGGCAGCCTCCGCCGCCGCGCCGCCCTCGCGCACGGTGCGGAGCAGAAGCAGGGCTTCTTTCAGTTTCATTTCTGTTTTGAGTTGGTCGTTCTCTCTGTTCTGATCCATTTCTGCGCCTCCTCCGGCAAAGCCGGTTTGAGTTTCTGTTGCTTGCTGCGTGCTGCGGCCTTCCTTTTCGCGTCTGTAGGGGCTGCTCTTACCCGCAGGGTGAGCAGCCCGGCATTCGGCACGAATGCAATTTGCCGCAGGCAAATCCGGGGCGGTCCCGAAACGGAAACGCGGCTGAATCGCCCTGCGGGCGATTGTTCGCCTGCGGCGAACCGGGCGGCTCATCCGCCCGGCGGCGGATAAGAGCCGCACCCTACGGGGCGACACGGGCGTTTAATAAGCGCCCCTACGGCATCGGACCGCCGTTTCCCGCCATAGGGGACGGTTCTCCCGTCCCGCCGTAGGGGCGGTCATTGACCGCCCGGCATTCGGAACGAATGCAATTTGCCGGAGGCAAATCGAGGACGGTCCCGAAACGGAAACGCGGCTGGATCGCCCTGCGGGCGATCGTTCGCCTGCGGCGAACCGGGCGGCTCATCCGCCTGGCGGCGGATAAGAGCCGCACCCTACGGGGCGATGCGGGCGCAAGTGGGCGGTTTTTCCATATTATACTATATTTCGACTTGCCTGTAAAGAGCGGGGCGTGATATAATGGGCGCAAAGACGCAAGCGCGGAGCGGGCGGGCGGAGCGATGAGGGCATCGCTCCCTACGGAACGCGGCGCGGACCACGCGGGCGCGGGACGGCAAATTGGGGAGGGAGGCGCGGACATGGGCTTGTATGCCATTGGGGACCTGCATCTGCACTTTCAGTCGGAGTGCAGGGCGCCGATGCAGCGCACGGAGCGGGTGTGGCGGAACCACGAGGCGCTCTTTCGGCAGAACTGCCAGCGGCTGCTGACAGAGGAAGACACCCTGGTCTTAGTGGGAGACCACAGCTGGGGGAAGAACCTGGCCCAGTGCGAAAAGGACCTGGAATACATCGCGGCCCTGCCCGGCAGGAAGATCCTGCTGCGAGGGAACCACGATAGGTTCTGGGACGCCGGAAAGACGGAAAAGCTCAACGCCCTCTATGCCGGGCGGCTGAGCTTCCTCCAGGGGAACTACTTCACCTACCGGGATTACGCCCTGGTGGGGACCAAGGGCTACTGCTTTGAGGGGCCCTTCTATTTGGACCGCCGGGGCAAGGTCATGGGCTGGGACGAGGAAGCGGAGGCGAAGGCGGAGAAGATCATCCGGCGGGAGCTCCTGCGGCTGCGGGACTCCTTCGAGGCGGCCCGCCGGGACGGGCACAACCGCTTTCTCATGTTCCTGCACTACCCGCCCACGTCGATTTTGGAGCGCCGGAGCGCCTTCACCGACCTGGCGGAGGAGTACGGGGCCCATCAGGTGATCTATGCCCACAGCCACGGGGAGACCCGCTTCCACAACAGCATCGAGGGGAACTTCCGCTCCATCGAATACACCCTGGTATCCGGGGACTGTCTGCGGTGGGTCCCCCACCGGGTAGTGTGAGGGATATAAAATCGGCTGTATCTATTCAGTCGCCCCCTTTTTCGTAGGGGCGGATGCCCACATCCGCCCTCGTTTGCAGGCAGCAGTCGGGAGGTAGGGCCGATGTAGGCATCGGCCCCTACGGCGACTGAATAGATACAATCGGCTCTGTGTGTCGAGGGGCACACAGAGCCGATCTTGTTTGCGCGGAACGGCGGACGGCTGAGAGCCGTCCCTACAGACGCAGGGGTCCTGCGGACGGCTGAGAACCGTCTCTACAGTTAAGGGGCGGGCTGTGCGGGGAGGGTGAATTCCTGGCCGTCTACGAGGACGGCGGCCAGATCGGCGGGGTCCAGGGGCTGGCTGAAGGTCATGCTTGCGCGCACGGTACCGTCACGCTGACCGATGAGCCCCCAGTTATCCGCGAAGTGGTCTGTGGTCGGTTTCTCCTCCTGCTGCCAGTCGTACAGCACGGTCTCCCGGGTCCCGTCCCGGAAGATCAGGGTGATGACGGGACAGCCCAGGCCGTAGGCTTCTTCCCCTTTCACGCCCGTGACGCTCAGGTTGATGGGGTCCACGCTGACGGTCTGCCAGCTGATGTGGTCCGTCGGCTCGCCCTGAGGGTCCGAGAAGGTGACGGCGCCGGGGACCAGGGACTCCAACTCCACGTCGAAGAGGTAGTAGGGGTGTCCCATGGTGTCCCCTTCCTCATGGATCTCCAGCAGCTCAAAAGAGATCGAGTCTCCGACATGGTTGTGGGGCTGGCTGGAGGAGAATCCGATCAGATAGCGGCGCAGACCTTCCTCCGAGACGATCAGCTTGGGAGCGGTCAGATGGCCGCTGACCTGGCTTGTGCGGTTCGTAACGGCGAGCTCCGGAACGAAGTCCATGTGAGCCGCACCCCAGTCCGTCAGCGCCTTCACGTCCATGACGGCGTAGATCGCGCTGGGGCTGGCCGTCAGGGAGCGCAGGGAGAAGCGGAAATCCTTTGTCTGGGCCGCCGTGGCGTAGTGGGGTCCGACCCGGGCCGTCAGCTCTTCGCTATTTCGCTCCATAGCGTCCAGGGGGAAGGTCGCCAGCGCGGGCAGTTTGCCGGGACCGGTGAGACAGAAGACGATTTTTGCGTCCTCGGCCAGGGGTCCGTCCAAAGGCGCCGACAGCCAGAGGGTATCCATCCAGGGTACCTCACTTTCGCTGCGTGCGGCTTCCGTCTCATATCCCAGGAAAGACAGGGTCAGGCCGCTGTCCCGGAAGGCGGGGACGCTCTCTTCCCTGGCGGTCAGTCTCACCCAGGCCCGGAGGGTCCCGTCCTTGGCGGAAAGCTCAAAAAGGTAAAGATTGTAGTCGCCCAGCTTTGCCTTGACCCAGTCCGCATAGCCGAAGTCGGCGGGGATCGCCGCTTCGTCGTCCGGCGCGGGCTCGTAGCTCTGGGCGTGGCTGTCCAGGACCTCGCCCACGGGGCCGAATTCCTCCGCAAAGCGGAAGGCGCCCAGCCTCCAGGCGGCGAAGACGGAGCCGCCCAGCAGCAGGATCGCCGCCAGGGCAGCCGCCAGGATCGCAGCGGGCCGGAAGCGACGACGGACCGGCTTGACAGCACGAGCCGGGCCCTCCTCCGCCCCGTGCAGCCGGGCCAGGGTCCGGGCCCGCACCCGGGCGGCACTGCCGCCCCGGGGCTTCAGGTCCTGCCCCGCGTCCTCGAGGCAGTCCAGCAGTTCTGTGATGTGATATTCCATAGATACCTCCAATTTGTTACACCTTTTCTTTTCGCTCCGTCGTCATTAGGGCCGATGTGGGCATCGGCCCCTACGGCGTGGTTATACCTTGTCCTTCAGGGCGATGCGGAGCTTCTCGCGGCCCCGGCGGAGGCGGGATTTCACCGTGGATTCCGGCATGTCCAGCTCCCGGGCGATCACGGCGATGGGCTGGCAGTGGTAGTAGTACCGGAGAAAGATCTCCCGGTCCCCGGCCTCCATGTCCAGCACCGCGGCCCGGACCGTCCGGTCCCGCTCCTCCCGCTCTAAGGCCTGCTCCGGCCCCTCTTCGTCGATGACGAGCAGGTCGTCGTCCAGCGAGAGGGTCAGGCCCCGGTCCCGGAGCTTCTGACGAGCCTTGTTGCGGGCCACGCCGCCCAACCAGGGCCGCACCGTCTCCACGGTCAGCCGGTCCGCCCGCTCCCAGAGCACCAGGAACACGTCGGAGGCGACCTCCTCCACGTCGGCCTCGCTCATGGAGCCGCCGATGAGCCAGCGGATCACGGTGCAGACGTAGGGGGTGTATTTGTCAATGAACCAGGCAAGGGCGTCCTCCCTGCCGTGCTGCAGCCGCAGCAGCGCCGTGGCCTCTGTCAAGCTTCTTCATCTCCCTGTCATAAGGTTTGCGTGGGTTTTGTTTGACGACCGTCACCCTATAATCGCAATTTTGGGGAAAAGGTTGCATCGGTATGGAAATTTTTTCAGAAATGCGGGCGAAAAGCCGGTCCCGCGTGTCATCCGGCACGCGGGACCGGCCTTTCGGCTGTCTTGTGAGCGTTTCTCAGAGCAGCTCCCAGACGAAGACGGCGGTGTCCTGGAGCTCGATGTCCTGGGGGCGGAAGGCGGCGCTGAGACTGCGCTTGGCCTGTAGGGCGCCGTTGGCCATAGCCTGGGGCATGGCCTCCATGTCCAGCATGGTCTCGGATTGGAAATTCAGGCGGTTCACGTCGTAGTCGATGCGCTGGAGCTCGCCCAGACGGCGGCCCGCCGCGGCGCAGAGGGTCTCCGCCCGCTCCCTGGCCCGGGCCGCGGCGGAGCGCAGCAGCGCAGCCTCTAACTTCTCGGGCTCCCGGACCGTGAAGCGGACCTGGAGCTCCGGCTCGGCCTTGCTCTCCGCCACGGCGGACAGGGCCTCGCCCAGCCGGGCCGGGTCAAAGTCGAAGCGCAGGAGCTGGTCGTAGCTGCAGTTGTAGCCCGCGAAGGCCGTGCGGTAGTCGTTGTTCTCGTCCCGGACGCTCTCGTACTCGGTGTTGACGTGGAAGCCCGCGGTCTGGAAGTCGGCGGCGGCAAAGCCCACGGCGCACAGAGCCTTTTCCAGGGCGGCCACCTTGCGGTCGGCCCCTTGCAGGGCCTCGTCGTAGTCCTTGTCCTTGGCCCAGAGGCGGAAGCTCAGCTCCACGGTGTCCACGGGCGCCGAGACCTTGCCGATGCCCTTGACGGTGACGGTTTTCATATCGGTTCCTCCTGTCTTTCGGAAAATAGGGCTTCCCTCCAAAGGGAAGACGTGGTATAATGTGGAAAACAAATCAATGCACTTGGATGGAGATTGCTGTCATGAGAGAAACATTGCAGGCCGGGCTGGCGCGGCTGGAGCTGGCGCTGCCCCCCGAGCGGGTGGAAGCGCTGGTCCGCTTCGGCGAGGCGGTTTTGGAACAGAACAAGGTCATGAACCTCACGGCTATCACGGAGCCGCGGCAGGCGGCGGAGCTGCATCTGCTGGACAGCCTGACCCTGCTGAAGGTCCTGCCCCTGGCGGGGAAGTCCCTGCTGGACGTGGGCACCGGCGCTGGCTTCCCCGGCGTGCCGCTGAAGCTGGCGGAGCCGGAGCTGCGGCTGAGCCTGCTGGACAGCCTGCAAAAGCGGATGCGCTGGCTGGAGACCGAGGCCCTGCCCGCCCTGGGGGTGGAGGCCTGCTTCCTGACCGGGCGGGCCGAGAGCTTTGCCGGGGAGTACCGGGAGCGCTTCGACGTGGTGGCCTCCCGGGCCGTGGCCCGGCTGAACCTGCTCTGCGAGCTCTGCCTGCCCTTCGTCCGGCCCGGCGGGTACTTCCTGGCGATGAAAGGCGCTCTGGCAGGGGAGGAGCTTCACGAGGCCGCCGGGGCCCTTCGGACCTTGGGGGGCAGCTATGAGCGTACCGCGGAGTTCGAGATCGGCGGCGCGGTCCACTCCGTTCTGGTCATTCACAAGACCGGGCGGACGCCGCCCCAATACCCCCGGAGCTGGGCCAGGATCAAGCAGAAACCCCTCTGATCGTGATATGGAACTGCGGCGGCGCACGGAAGGTGCGCCGCCGTTTTTTCTCAGCCCGTCAGGGCGTATTTGACCAGCGCCAGGGCCTCCCGGAGGATGTAGGTGGGACGGCTGTACCAGTTGGAGCGGGCCGCCAGCCCCTGGGCTTCCAGGCCCAGGTCCTCGGCCATGGTCAGCGCCCGGTAGAGGTGGAAGTCGTTGCTGATGAGCGCCACGGGGCCCTCCAGTCCCTCCCGCTCCATGAGCTCCATGGAAAAGCGCAGGTTCTCCAGGGTGACGCTGGAGGCGTCTTCCAGCCGGAGGCGGGCCGGGTCGATGCCACGAGCCGTGAGCCCTTGGTACATGCAGGCGGCCTCAGAGATGTCCTCGCCGGGGCCCTGGCCGCCGGAGAGAATGGCGACGGCCTCGGGGTGAGCTTCCAGATACTCCGCCGCGGCCTGGATGCGATAGCGCAGCAGCAGGGAGGGGGTCGTGCCCCGGACCTGACAGCCCAGCACAATGACCGTGGGGCAGGGCGTCTCCGGCTTGGTCCGGAGCTTCGAGATCACCAGGCCGCAGAGCACCAGCAGCACCGCCAGCAGAGCTGCCAGGCCCAGGCCAGAGACCAGCAGCAGGACCCGGGCACAGGGCCGTTTCCAGCACCGGCCCAGGAGCCGGAGGAAGCCCGGCCACCAGCGGAACATCGCCGCCAGCAGCAGGAAGCCCGCCATCGCAGCCAGATTCGCTAAGTTGAGGATGCCGCCGAAGACCGGGAAGAGAAAGATCAGAAAGCCGCCCAGGGCCAGGAGGGTCATAACCAGCCGCCAGCGGGGCAGGCCCGGGCGGGCGGACGGGGCAGGCTTCGCTCTGCTCATTCCGCTTCCCCCGTGCTGCGCAGATAGGCGCCGAGTTGAATGGTCCGCACATAGTCCGCCAGCAGCGGGGCCATATCGCCGGAAATATCCAGCTTGCAGCTCTGATTGTGGATCGTCGTCACCGTCACCTGCTTGCTTCCGCTGCGGGTGATCTGCCAGATCTCGCCCAGATGCAGGATGCGGGTCGGCTGCTTGTTCTGCTTATAGTAGATGGCCTTGGGGCCGAAGGCGACCCCCTCCTTGACGCTCCCCAGCAGGGAGGCGGAGCAGAACCAGACAACAGGGGTGTTCTCGGGCAGCTCGAAGTTCAGCAGCAGGCGGCGGAGGCGCTGCTCCCAGCCCTCCTCCCCGGCGCGGATCAGGTTGCCCTCCCGGAGCTTTGCGCCGGTATAGCTGCTGCGGAAGATGTTCAGCGCCGTCTCGGCGTCCGGCAGCCGCGTCTGGGTGGGCTGGGTGAACTCCGAGAGTTCAAAGCGGCGGGTGCGGATGGGATTGACGGGGCGTGCGCCGTCCATGCCGGGCTCAAACCAACGGCGCAGGCACTCGTTGAGGAAGTCTAAGGTCCGCTCCGCGTTGCCGCGGCCAATGCGGGCCTCGGTCAGAAGATAGCTGTTGTCCTTGCGGACGATTTGCAGGTTGAGGGCCAGGCGCTGCCGCATGATTTGGAAGCGCTCGATCTCCTCCAGCGGGAGGAAGGCCAGGTCACGGCCCACCTTGTAATAGAAGCGTTTGCCGGTAAAGGCGTAATCGCTGGCGTTGTCCAGCAGGAAGACGGGGAGGTCCCGGGGCTGCTCCAAGCCGCTGCCGCCCCAGAAGGCCTGCACCTGGTCGGCGAACTCCGTCGAAGCGCTGGCAATGGAGAAATCCCCCATTCGCAGCTTGCACTGGCCGATGAGCTGGCGGGTGAGCTGGGCGCGAGCCTCCGTTTGCTCCAAAATCAGAGCCTCCTCCCGCTCCAGCAGGCGGTGGAGATAGGTCTTTTTCGCCTGCTCGCAGACCTCCAGGCGGGAGACGCTGGCCCGAAGATTGTCCAGGTCCTCGAATCCCAACTGGTCAAAGTCGTTGTTCAGGGCCAGCAGACGCAGCATGTCCATTCGATAGAGCCGCTCGTCGATCTGGGTCAGCGGCGCGGCGGTGAAGCGCGGCGGAAGGGCCTTTTCCTGGATCTGCTCCCGCAGTTCCAGGACCTCCCGGCGCTCCATGTCGTTGAGGTCGGCCAACTCCCTGCGGAGCTCCCGGACAACGGCAGCCTCCCGCAGGATCTCCACGCGCTGGCGATAGGCGGTGACGTATTTCGGGCTCCAGTTGTTGGCCTCCAGGGTGACGGCCAGCGCACGGAGCTCCGGTTCTGTCATGTTCTCGGCCCCGGCGGTGACGCGGTCCAAGGTCTCCCGGTCCAGCTGGTCCTGACGCTCGTCCATGCGTCGGTAGGATTCGGTTTTCAGAACCTCGGCGCAGTCCATGGCGTCCACGGCGGCCCGGAGCTTCGCCAGGGTCAGGCCGTCGGCCTCTTCCACGCCGGCGCAGAGCTCGTTCAGGGCAGCGCTTTGCAGCTCGTCGATGCGGTGGGTCAGCAGCTCCGCATAGGGCGTCCGGGTCTGGACCGTATAGGGTCCCGCGTTGATGCGGTCGCGGAGCTCCATCAGAGCCGGAAGCTCCAGGCTGTCCGCCTCCAGGGTCAAGGATTGCAGTTCTGTCCGTTCCCGGGATTTGTAGGCCTCGTGCAGGGCGTTCAGGACCTGCTCCTTGTCCTCAGCGGGCAGTTTTTCCGCCTGGACCTCCATTGCCAGAGCCAGCAGCTTGGCGCAGTCGGCTCCGACTGCCTGCTCGTGGAGGGTGCTCAGGAAGGCGCCGGACTCGTGCTGGGGCGTACCTTCGGGCTCCTCCAGGAGCCGATTCAGGGCTGCCTCCATATCCTCCAGCAGCAGGTCCTCCGGGGGAGCGGCCTCGGGAGCGGGCACGTCCACTGTCTGGGCGGCCTCTGCGGGGGGGGCTGCCTGCGTGTCTGTTGTCGGGACGGACCCCTCCACCGCCGCAGGGCGGCGGTCCCCCTCCCCTGCGAGCAGGGGAGGTTTTTCCGGGGCGGTTGTGTCATCGGGGGGAGGGCCGATGTGGGCATCGGCCCCTACGGGGATGTCGGTTGTCGGGACGGACCCCTCCACCGCCGCAGGGCGGCGGTCCCCCTCCCCTGCGAGCAGGGGAGGTTTTTCCGGAGCGGTTGTGTCATCGGGGGGAGGGCCGATGTGGGCATCGGCCCCTACGGGGGTGTCGGTCGTCGGGACGGACCCCTCCACCGCCGCTTCGCGGCGGTCCCCCTCCCCTGCAAGCAGGGGAGGTTTTTCCGGGGCGGTTGTGTCATCCGGGGGAGGGCCGATGTGGGCATCGCCCCCTACGGTGGCAGCCTCGGGGGGAGCGGCGGGCTCCTTGGGGAGGGCCAGGGACCGCAGGCGGGTCTCCAGCGCCGTGACGCCGGTGTTGCCCACAGCGATGCAGAGCTGCTCCGACGTGACCTCCCGGCTGCCCAGCCGATAGGCCTTCGCGTCGGTGACGGCGAAGGCGGAGAGGTTATTCTCCCCGGGACCGTAGCGGAAGTAGTAATCGCCCAGCGCCTTGCGCTCCGCGTCGGTCAGCGGCAGCGCCTCCGTCGGGAGGCGGAACAGACGGGCGGCCTCGGCACAGGTGAGATAGAGCTCCGGGCGGGCGAAGCCGCGCTCTCGCAGCAGGGCCAGAGTCCGGGTGACAGTGGTTCGGGGACCTCCGATCAGGTCCGCTTTATTGAGGACGAAGAGGATCCTGTGGTCCTGCTCCTTCGCCAGCGTGTCCAGCAGCGCGATTTGGGCAGGGGAATCCATGCGGCTGGCGTCCAGGACGCAGAGCCGCAGGGAAGCGGGGAGCCGCAGGTTTGTCGGCAGAGCGGCCAGCAGGGTCCGGCGTCCGGCGCCGGGAATGCCAACGGTCAGTTCGTCCAGAGTCTTCGCGGTGGAGGGTGCGTCGAGCATAGGGATAACCTCCTTATCGGTATTTATTTGTTCTACTGTTTCTGTCTCCGAGTTGAAATTTGAAAATGGATGTGCTTTATTTTTCATCGTTCAAATGGCAATTTGAACGATACCGAAACTTTCAACTTTCAATTTTCAACTTTCAACTGCTTTCGGGCGGGGTACGGCGGACAAGCAATGCTTGTCCCTACAGGCGTGGTTCCCGGGGGTCCACGTAAACGGTGCGGTAGTTCTCATAGACCACCATGCCGGGCTTGGCGCCGCCGGGCTTTTTCACCTGGCGCACGGGGCAGAGGTCCACGGGGACGTTGTGCCCCTGGCGGGCCTGGGAGTACCAGGCGGCCAGCTCCGCCGCCTCGGTGATCGTGCGGTCCGGCACCTGGGCGCCGCCGCTGGCGATGATGACGTGGCTGCCGTGGGCCTTCTGGACGTGGAGCCAGATGTCGTTTTTGAAGGCCAGCTTGGTAGTGAGCAGGTCGTTCTGCCGGTTGTTGCGGCCTACTAAGATTTGGAAGCCGTCGGAGGAGCGGAACTCCATGGGCTTGGAGGGCGGGAGCTTCATCTGCTTTTTCCGGTCTGTCTGCTTCAGATAGCCGCCCTCGGTGAGCTCGGCCCGGATGTCGGTGATGTCCCGCTCGGTCTCCGCCCGACCCAGGGCCTCCAGCACGGAGGCCAGGTAGCTCTCCTCGGTCCGGCCCAGGGCGAGCTGCTCCGTCAGAAAGCGCTCCGCGTGCTTGGCCTTGTTGTAGTCCTTGTAGTATTTTGCGGCGTTCTGCTGGGGGGAGAGGGTCACGTTCAGGGGGATCTCGATCTCCCGCATCTCGGGGTCGTAGAAGTCCACGGCGCTGAGCCGGGCCTGGCCCCGCTCCATCCGGTGGAGGTTGGCGGTGACGATGTCTCCCAGCTGGCGCAGCCGCTCCCGGTCCCGGGTGGCCTCCAGCTCCTTCTCCTGGTTCGCCAGCTTGCGGCGGACCCTTGCGAGCTGGTTCGTCAGGGTCTTGTGAAGGCTCTGGGTCCGGGCCTGCATCCGCTCGGCCAGGGCCTTCCCGGTGTAGAAGTCGTCCAGCAGCTCCGAAAAGCTCCCGAAGCTGTCCTGGCTCATATAGCTTTCGTACTGGCGGATGGGCCGGAAGGAGAAGTCCTTCCGCTCCCCGGCCAGCAGCAGGCGGGTGGGGACCCGGTCTTTGTCCAGCCCCCGGAGCTCCCGGACCAGGGCTGCCGCCAGGGCGGGCCGGTCCAGGACCGTCAAATCGGGGTCCGTTCGGCCGGTGGTCAGCCAGGCCAGCTCCCGGGCAATCAGCGGGGAGATGCCGGCATAGCGCTCCATGAGCCAGCGGTCCAGGGCGGTGGGATGGTCCACCGCGCCTAAGGCGTCAAAGAGGCGCTCCGCCGTCTCCATCCGGAGATCCAGCTTGCCCTGAGCGGGAGGCTCCCGGTAGAACAGGCCGGGCAGGACCTGGCGTTTTTCGGACATCTCCATGTCCACCCGGCGCAGACAGTCGATGATGCGTCCGTCGGGGCCGGTGAGGATCAGGTTGGAGTTGCGGCCCATGAGCTCCAGCAGCAGATGCTTCTCACTGAGTACCCCCAGCTCGTCAGTGCTCTCGACGCAGAGGTCCACGGCCCGCTCCAGGGGGAACTGCCGCAGGGAGACGATACGCCCGCCCGCCAGGTACTTGCGCAGCAGCATACAGAACATGGGGGGCTGGGCCGGATTCTCATACCGGGCCTCGGTGTAGTGGAGCCGGGGGTGGTTGGAGGAGGCCGAGAGCAGGAGCTTCCGGTTCCCGGCGCTGAGGCTCCGGAGCTGGAGCAGCACCGTGTCCCGCTCCGGCTGCTGGATCTTGTCGATCCGGGCGCCGGGCAGGGTCTCGTTGAGCTCCTCCGTCAGCGCGGAGAGAAAAATCGCGTCAAGCGGCATAACGTATCGTTTCCTTCCGTAGGGGCCGATGCCCACATCGGCCCTAATCCTTATCGATATGAGGGCCGATGTGGGCATCGGCCCCTACAATTCTCTTCCCAGCGCGTACAGTTCAGAGATCCGCGCCTTTTGCCCCGTCAGCCAGAGCCAGCCGAAGAGGGTCTCCAGGCCGGTGGCCCGGGCGTACTGGCCCGGGGTGGCGGATTTGGGGGCGGCGTGGGAGTGGGCGTTGCGGCCCCGCCGGTAGACGGCGGCCTCCTCCTCGGTCAGCCGGGGCAGCAGGGCCTCCACGAAGGCCGCCTGGGCGGGGGCCGTGACCCGGGCCACGGTCTGGGCGTGGAGCTCCTTCACCTTGGCGCTGCCGCCGGCGCAGAGCTCCGTGCGGACCAGCAGCTCAAACACCGCGTCTCCCACGTGGGCCAGGGCCAGCTCGGAGACCACCGAAAGCTGCTCCGGGGTCAGCGTTATATTCAAATAATCGATCATATTCCTATGTCATCTCTTCCATGAATTTGATGCGGTAGGTGACGAAGAGGGCGACGGCCAGGGGCAGGGCCGTGGCGTAGAGCACCGGCAGCAGGGACGAGACGTAGCCGCCGATCAGCAGCCCGGAGGCCAGCACCAGCATCCAGCGGCGCAGGCCCTCCAGCCGGGCGATCCGCCGCGCAAAGAGGGCGCGGATCCGGTCCCGGCCCTCGGGCAGGGCCGCGTCGGGCTCCGTTTCTTCGGCGGGCCTGCAGTAGAGCAGCCAGCCGCCCCGCCGGGCAGCCAGGGTCCAGCCCGCCCGCTCCCTGGAAGCCAGGAAGCGGCGCTTGTCGGCGCTGCCGGGCCGGTCCGGGCAGTAGTCGAAGCGGTGGAGGAAGCAGCCCGCTCCCTGCTCGTAGACCTGGAGAAAGCGGCCCGGACGCAGGGCCTGCCAGCCGCCCCGGGACATGGCGTTCAAGGCGGCCTCCAGCCCGGTCAGGGCGCCGGGGCGGTAGTAATGAAGGGTCCTTCTGCGTTTCATGGGCGTCCTCCCAATCGTGATACATCTATTATAGCAGAGATTCCGGAAATTTCAATCTATTTGGGAAAAATGGCAAAAATACCGCTTGCCAGAACCGGTTTCCTGTGTTACAATACTTATATTGGAATTTGATATAAGGAGGAGTTTTCTATGCAAATTCTGAAGCCCGCCACTGCGGGCACCCTGGAATCCAGCGATTTGATGGTCACGCTGGAGCCGGGCACCGACGGCATCGAGCTGTCCCTCACCAGCAGCGTGATGAACCAGTATGGCCGTCAAATCAAAAAGACCGTTCTGGAGACCCTGGAGCGGCTGGAGGTCAAGGACGCCAAGGTCACGGTCGTGGACAAGGGCGCTCTGGACTGCACCATTAAGGCCCGCGTGGAGTGCGCCGTGCTGCGCAGCTGCGACAAGGCCGACAAGAACATCGACTGGGGAGGTGTGATCAGATGATTCCTCGTCCGAAGCCTGAACGGTTCCGCCTGCGCCGGACCATGATCTTTATGAGTGCGCAGAAGCCGGGCCTCATCAAGGACGCCTACATCTACGGAGTAGACTCCATCATGCTGGACTTGGAGGACGCCGTGGCGGAGAACCAGAAGGACGCCGCCCGCTTCTCTCTGTATCACGCCCTCAAGACCATTGACTACGGCGATACCGAGGTCATCGTCCGCATCAACGGTCTGGACACCCCCCACTGGCAGGAGGACATTCGCGTCTGTGTCGCCGGCGGCGCCGACGGCATCCGTATCGCCAAGTGCGAGAGCGCTCAGGATGTCCACACCGTGGAGGAGCACGTTCTGGCCGCCGAGCGCGAGTTCGGCGTGGAGGAAGGCCGCACTCTGCTCATGGCCGCGCTGGAGAGCCCCAAGGGCATCCTGAACGCCTATGAGATCTGCGCCGCCTCCGACAGAATGTTCGGCGTCGCCATCTCCGGCGGCGACTACCGCAAGTGTATGCAGACCAAGCCCACCCCCGACGGCATCGACATGGTGGTTGGCCGCGGCATGATGCTGATCGCGGCCCGTGCCGCCGGCGTCCAGTGCTTTGACACTGTGTTCACCAACCTCAACGACGAGGAAGGCTACCGCGCCGAGGTCCTGCAGAATAAGGCCATGGGCTTTGACGGCAAGAGCCTCATCAACCCCAAGCAGATCCGCCTGGTCCACGAGATCTTCGCCCCCACCGAGAAGGAGATCGTTTACGCCGAGAAGATCGTGCGCGCCTACCGCGAGCAGAGCGCCGCCGGCGTGGGCGTCTTCACCGTGGACGGCAAGATGATCGACATCGCGTTCATTCCCGGCGCGGAGCGGACGCTGAAGCTGGCCCGTGCCTGCGGGCTCTATGAGGGGGATTTGGTATGAAAAACGCAGTAGGCAGAGAGATTCCCGATTACCTCCTGGTAAACGGCAAGGAGGTCTATCAGGGCAAGAACTACATGGACGGCAAGTATCTCCAGAAGGCCGCCCCCAAGACCCGCCGTTTTGAGAAGCCCCAGGAGTCCAAGATCGTCGCCACCATCGCGGACGCCCTGCGGCAGTGCGGCTGCAAGGACGGCTGCACCTTCTCCTTCCATCATCACCTCCGCAACGGCGACTACGTTGCCAACATGGTCGTCAAGGCCGCTGTGGAAGAGCTGGGCGTCAAGGACATCGTCGTGGCCGCCACCTCCCTGGGCTCCGCCCATGACGTGATCGCCGACTACATTGAGCAGGGCATCGTCGTCGGCGTGCAGACCTCCGGCATCCGCGGCCGCATCGGCGACGTGGTCTCCGCCGGCAAGCTGAAGACCCCCGCCATCATCCGCTCCCACGGCGGACGCCCCCGCGCCATCGAGGCCGGTGAGGTCCACATCGACATCGCCGTGGTGGCCGCCCCCACCTCCGACTGCGTGGGCAACTGCCGCGGCATCGGCGGCAAGCACAACTGCGGCTCCCTGGGCTACGCCATGACCGACGCCAAGTACGCCGACCACGTCATCGTCGTCACCGACGACCTGGTGGACTTCCCCAACATGCCCGCCTCCGTGGAAGCCATCGACGTGGACGCCGTGGTGGTCGTGGACTGCATCGGCGACCCCAAGAAGATCGCCTCCGCCGCCGCCCGCATCAGCCAGAACCCCCGCGACCTGATGATGGCCGAGGACGTGGCCCGTGTCATCGCCGCCACCCCGTACTTCAAGGAGGGCTTCTCCTTCCAGACCGGCGTGGGCGGCCCCTCCCTGGCTGCCAACCTCTTCCTGGAGAAGTACATGGACGAGCGCGGCATCAAGATGGGCTGGGCCATCGGCGGCATCTGCGGCCCCATGGTGGAGCTGCTGAAGAAGGGCAAGGTCGGCAAGGTCATCGACGTGCAGGACTTCGACCTGGAATCCGTCAACTCCATCAACCAGACCCCCAACCACTTTGAGATGAGCGCCTCCCAGTACGCCAACCCGGCCAACAAGGGCGCCTTCGTCAACAAGCTGGACTTTGTGGTCCTGGCGGCCCTGGAGATCGACACCGGCTTCAACGTCAACGTGCTGACCGGCTCCGACGGCGTTCTCCGCGGCGCCCCCGGCGGCCACCCCGACACCGCAGCCGGCTCCAAGTGCTGCATCATCGTCACCCCGCTGACCCGCGGCAGAATGGCCACCGTCTGCGAGCACGTCGTCACCGTCACCACCCCCGGCGACTGCGTGGACGTTCTCGTCACCGACTACGGCATCGCGGTCAACCCCCTGCGTCCCGACCTCATCGAGTGCCTGGACAACGCCGGCATCAAGCACGTCACCATCGAAGAGCTGAAGGAGAAGGCCTACTCCCTGGTGGGCCGTCCCGACGATCTGGAGTGGGAGGACAAGGTCGTGGCGGTCTTAGAGGCCCGCGACGGCACCATCCTGGACGTGGTCCGCAAGATCAAACCCTACACCGTAGACGAAGACTGATATTTCACGGTTCCCCGTTCACTGCGCGGGGGAGATCGAGGCGCACCCCCATCTCCCCCGCGTTTTGATATTTCCGGCGCAAGCTTTCCCAACTGAAGAGAAAAATAGAAAGGAGACTCCTGTATGAGCAACTTAGTTGTAGGCATCCTTGGCTTAGTTACCATCATTGCCATCGTTGTCACGCTCTTCAAGAGCAAAACCCAGCCCGCCATCGCTTTTATTGTCTTCCCCCTCATCCTTGGCATCGTGTTGTTTATCGGTGGTCGTTACAGTCTGGAAAATCTGGCGGCTATGATCAAGGCCGGCTTCAACTCCACCGGCCCCACCGCAGCCCTCTTCGTCTTCTCCGTCCTCTACTTCGGCATCATGACCGACGCCGGCATGTTCGACGTGATCATCAACAAGCTGATGAAGCTGGTGGGTGACAGCGTTGTGGGCGTCTGCGTCATGACCGCTGTCATTGCCCTGGTGGGCCACCTGGATGGCGGCGGCGCCTCCACCTTCTGCATCGTCATTCCCGCCATGCTGCCCGTTTATAAGCGGATGCACATGCGCAAGACCACTCTGCTTCGGATTGCCGTTCTGGCTATGGGCGTTCTGAATCTGATGCCCTGGGCCGGCCCCACGATGCGGGCAGCAACGGTTCTTGGCATTGAAGCCAACAGCCTTTGGAAAGATAACCTCATCCTCATCCAGGCCTTCGGTGTCGCTTTGGCCCTTGCCCATGCGGTCCTGGCCGGTTTCCAGGAGAAGAAGCGCGGCGCCGGTCTCCACGGCAAGCTGGCCCTGGAAGAAGGCGACGTTGCCCTGGAGGAGGGCGAGCAGGTCGCCGCCAACAGCTCCGACCTGGCCCGTCCCAAACTGTTTTGGTTCAACATCCTGCTGACCGTTGCCGTTATCTTCCTCCTCATCTGGAGCGACGGATTTGACCTGCCTGCCTATGTTCCCTTTATGATCGGCACGGCCATCGCCCTCTTTGTCAACTATGGCTTCACCGCCAAGATGCACAAGAAGATCATCAACCTGCACGCCGGTCCCGCCCTGATGATGTGCTCCACCCTGATGGGCGCCGCTATTCTCATGGGTATTCTGACCTCTAACCTCAATGACGCCGGCGCTGTCATGAAGGTCAAAGAGACCATGACTACCACCCCCGCCATCCCCTCCGTGGTCAACTGCCTGGGCGGAATCGTGGCAGACATTCTCCCCTCCTTCCTGGGTCAGAATCTGCCGCTGGTCATCGGCATTCTGTCTGTGCCGCTGGCCCTGGCCTTCGACACCGACTCCTACTTCTACGGAATGCTGCCCATCATGATCGCTATTGGCCGCTCCTTCGGCGTGGAGGCGATGCCCATCGCCATTGCCATGGTGGTCTGCCGCAACTGCGCCACCTTCATCAGCCCCATGGTCCCGGCCACCCTGCTGGGCACCGGCCTGGCCGAGGTGGACATCAAAGACCACATCAAATCCAGCTTCTTCTACGTCTGGATCTTCTCAATCCTCTGCCTGGTCTTTGCCATCATCATCGGGAAAATGCCCCTGTAAGCCAACCGTTCCCGGCGCCGGGACCTTCCCGGCGCCGGGGTTTCCCAATTGAAAATTGAAAGTTGAAAGTTGAAAATGAATGCGTTTTTCAAATCGCGATCTGAAAAACTCCGACAATTTTCAATTTTCAATTTTCAACTTTCAACTTCTTTCGGAGGTCCCCATGAGCGTTTCACAAGTTTATACGTCCGATAAGCGGACAATGGAAAAAGTGAAAGCCCTGCTGGAGCGGGTGGACATCACCCTGGACGAGCACCTGGACTATACCTGCGCCGTTTTCGACGAGGCCGGGGTCCCCATTGCCACGGGCTCTGCCTTCGGCGCCACGCTGCGCTGCTTCGCCGTGGACCCCGCCCATCAGGGGGAGGGCCTGCTGAACGAGGTCATCACCCATCTGATGGAGAACCGCATGGAGCGGGGCTATTTCCACCTCTTTGTCTACACGAAGCCCGGCAGCGCAAAATTTTTCAAGGACCTGGGCTTCTCCGTCATCGCGGAGGTCCCAGGGCTGCTGACCTTCCTGGAAAATCGGAAAAACGGCTTTTCCGGCTATCTGAAGAAGCTGGAGAAGAAAAAGCTGCCCGGTCAGGCCGCCGCCATCGTCATGAACGCCAACCCCTTCACCCTGGGCCACCGCTGGTTGGTGGAGCTTGCCGCCCAGGAGAACGAGGTCGTCCACCTCTTCCTGCTGAGCGAGGACGCGGGCCCCATCCCGGCTTCCGTCCGGCACCGGCTGGTCCGGGAGGGCGTGGCGGACCTGCCCAACGTAGTCTGTCATGAGACCGAGGCGTATCTGATCTCCTCCGCCACCTTCCCCGGCTACTTCCTGAAATCCGAGGAAAAGATCCTCCGGACCCAGGCCCGGCTGGACACGGCGCTCTTCGTGCAGATCGCCGCGGCCCTGGACGTCACGGTCCGCTATGTGGGCAGTGAGCCCCGCTCCGTCGTGACCGGCATCTACAACGAGGTCCTGACCGAGGCTCTGCCTGCCCACGGCATCCAGTGCCGCGTCGTGCCCCGGCGGGAGCTCCCCGACGGCCGCATCATCTCCGCCTCCGCCGTCCGCCAGGCCATCCACGACGACGCTCTGGACTCCGTGGCCGATATGCTCCCCGAGACCACCCTGGCCTTCTTCCGCTCAGCGGAAGCCGCCCCCATCATCGCCGCCCTCCGCACCGAACAGGACGTGGTACACTACTGACGAAAGTAAAAAGTAAGAAGGAAGAAGTAAGAAGTGTTCCAGCTGTGTAAACTGTACCCATGAAAATGGACACGGCGACATTAGGGGTGACCCCGGATTATGACGGGGAAAAAGTAGGAAAAGATCGAAAACCCAGTCACGTGGACACTTTCAAAGGGAAGACTTTTGTGGTAAAATGTATCCATCGAGCAAGGACGGGAAAGGTGGATACAAGATGAAGAACAAGTTGAGCGAGGCGCAGCTGCGGCAGCTGCGGGCGAATGTGAACGTGGAGAAAGCAACGGAATATTACGTTGTCTTCACAGAAGCCTTCAAGCAGCTGGCCTACGAGCAGAAGCAGACAGGGAAACACCTGCGCGAGATCTTCCGGGAGAACGGGATCGACCCGGAGTTGCTCGGAGCAAAACGGATCGAAAACTTCAACCAGATGCTCAATCAGCGCGGACGGGACGGGAGAGGCTTCCAGGATCGCCGGAAGGACAACCGCCGCCCGACAGACGAAGAACGCAAGGAAAGTCTGGAAGAGCAGGTCAGGCGCTTGCAGCATGAGCTCGCCTACACCCGTCAGGAGGTCGAGTTCTTAAAAAAACTGCAAATGGCAAATACGGAGGCCCGGAAAGAATGGGAATCGAAGCACCGGCCGAAGTAAAGTACGGACTGATCCACGAGGCCGTGCGCCGCGATGACAACCTGCTGAACATTTCGTATCTGTGCCGACTGGCCGGGGTGTCCCGGTCCGGTTACTACGCCTGGCTGGACGCTGCGCCGACGCGGGAAGCCCGAGTGGATCAGGACAAGGCGGACTTTGGGAAGGTGCTGGAAGCGTTCCGCTACCGTTATCCCAAAGGCGCCAGAGGCATCTATATGCGGCTGCTGCACACAGGCGAACGGATGAATCTCAAGAAAATCCGGCGTCTCATGCGGAAATTTGGCTTGATTTGCCCTTTCCGCAAGCCAAACCCATACAAGCAGCTGGCCAGAGCGCTGCGGACGAACACCGTCGCGCCGAATGTGGTGAATCGGGATTTCAGCTCCCGCGGCGTGCGGAAGGTGCTGCTGACGGACATCACGTATCTGTATTACAAAGGCGGCGTCTGCTACCTGTCCACGATCCTCGACGCGGTAAGTCACGAGCTTCTGGCCTGGCAGCTGAGCAAATCTCTGCAGGTACAGTTCGTGCTGGATACCGTGGAAATGCTGCTGCGGCAGCATGGGGCCGAGTTGGACAACACAACCATCGTCCACAGCGACCAGGGCTGCCATTACACGAGCAAGGCGTTCATTGAAAAGCTCCGGGACGCGGCGTTCGTGCAGTCCATGTCCAGGAAGGGAAACTGCTGGGACAACGCGCCGCAGGAGAGCTTCTTCGGCCACATGAAGGATGAGATTGCATGGCTGATCGAGGAATACACGAGCTTCGACCAGGTGCTGGAACGCCTGGAGGACTGGACGGATTACTACAATAATGACCGCTACCAGTGGAATCTTCTGAAGCTCTCGCCGGTGCAGTTCTACCGTTACAAGGTGACGGGATGCTATCCGCTACCAAAGTACGAAGGTCAGCGGGCGACGAAGCTCCGGGGCTCTGCCCCGGTCCCCGAGGTTTAGCGCATTAGTTTCCGGGAGGCAGCGCACAGCAGGACAACGGAAAAGGCAGTGAGCAAGCGCCGCACTGCCTCCCGCAAACCCACCCCGGCGCTCATGTCGCTCCTCAGCGTTGCACTATCCTCCGGAATGGTAAAGCAGAATCCAGTTTAACACAGCTTCTCAAAAAATACTATCCCTACGAATTAAATTGTCCTTGACAAAGGGTACACCACATAGGTGCTAGGTGCTGGGTGCTAGGGGCTAGGTGCTAGGGGCTAGGTGCTGGGGGCTGGGGGCTGGGGATCAAACCCGCCTGTAGGGGCGGTCATTGGCCGCCCGCTGCTCCCGCCTGTAGCGCGGGCAATCTGCCCGCAATACACCGTAGATTGGAAGCACATGGTCTCTCCAAATATTTATGTCAATGGCGGTAGTGGCCGCGCACCTGCGCGGCCATAATTCCGTGCAGAAAACGCTTCGCGCTATGGTTGCCGGGGTCAGAGGCCACTACGATGATACAAAATATAAGGTATAACAACGTAGTTGGGGATAACTGCTACCAAGCATTTGTTTCCGAATTTACGGAAGGAACGAGAAAAGCCCCATTGTGATATTACAGATTAATTCAAAATCAGAGAACAAGGATTAATCTGTGGGTAATTTTTGGGAGGAATAAAGACTATGACAGTACCGGTACAATTCCTATCAAAAATACTCGGATTGAGAAAACGCTGCATCAGATTATTATGCAGCAAAGGTCACCTTATAGACAAAGATAAACCGGCCTATGAAAAGGTGGAAAAAACAGGCTTCGGGAAATATGACGTTTCTTTCCGGGATACAGCAAAATTAGAAGAATTGATGCCCACAAGAGGAATGCTCTTTAAGGTGGGGTATGAGCCGCCAGAGAATTGCGACACATTCTTTTCATATTTACGCAGATTTTTTAGAAATTATTATAAAAGATTGTGGCTGATTTTTTTCGCTGTGTTGATTTGTCTGGGCTCGCTGAGCATTGACTTTATCAACAACGATTATTCGACGAATGGTTATCTTCCAATATATTTATTCATGGTCAATACGCTGTTTTCAGCAACGATAGTTATTTATTTATCAGTAGTTGATACATATAGTTATCGAATAGATGAAATGAATCTGGCATTCGATGAACAAAATTATCAAATACATTGCTACAGGTATTATAAATGGGTCAGTGTGCCGTTTCGGTTTCATAAAGGGGTGGATTCAAGGACTGAGACAGAGGAGCAGACTGGAGATGGGCGGAAACTTGCTGTTGCTATATGGACCTTGTTCCTGCTTATTTGGATCAGCATAACGATTCTGAGTACTCTGTTTATTTGCAAAAGAACGAGGATATTGAACGGGGGCATTTCCGGAATCATTACGATCATTCTTTATTTCGTGTCAATGTTATTGCAATCTCAGAGCTATTACAGTTGTTTGTTGTCAATTTGTTTTTTTCAGAAACTGACTGGATTTACAAACAGAGATGAAGTCAGGCGATATTCTCATAATGAGGAGCACCCTTCCCAGACATCTGGCTTGATTCAATTACTTAATTACGTAAATGTTTCCTCCACGATATTTCTAACCATGTCTTCCTTGTACTTGATCGCGTATGCAATCATCATTCACCTGAGACAACCTTTGCCGCGGGAACCGATAGTTTTTGCAACAGATGGATTTATGTTCGCAATGTTTTTAGCGCTCCTTGTTTTTTCGGTTGTCAGTACGGTTGTAGTTTATTTTGGGCCGAAGCTCATGCTAAAAAGGATGCTGGGAATATGGCTGGAAGAACAACGGAACAAGCTGGAGAAACAGTATTTACAAGAACATGATGAACAGAAGAGAATCGAAATCAGCAACAGAATCAATCAGTTGAAGTACGAGAAAAACAATTACGACGGAAATTTGGTAAAAGTGATTGTTGCAATTCTCGAAATACTATCGCCCATTCTTACATATATCGCAACAAGGTGGCTACAGTAAGCAAAGTCACCCATGCGGCAGCGGACAGCCTCCGCGATATCTGAAATGCTTTGCATCAAAGGAGAAGAAAAATGCGTGCAGTATTAACGCGGGTTGCTTCCGCGTCTGTTATAATCGACGGCAAGGTCAACGGGAAGATCGGGCGCGGGTTTCTGATCCTTTTGGGCGTCGGGCCGGAGGACACGAAGGCCGACGCCACGAAGCTGGCGGAGAAGCTTCTGAGCCTGCGTATCTTCTGCGACGAGGCCGGGAAGATGAACCTGGGCCTGGAGGCCGTGGGGGGCCGGGTGCTGGTGGTGAGCCAGTTCACCCTCTACGGCTCGGTCCGCAAGGGCCGCCGTCCCAGCTTCACCGGGGCTGCGGACCCCTCCCGCGCCATTCCCCTGTACGAATTCTTCCTCTCCGAGTGCGCCCGCCTGGGCTATCCGCCCCAGCATGGCGAGTTCGGCGCGGATATGCAGGTGGAGAGCGTCAACGACGGGCCTGTCACCCTCGTCGTGGATTCCGCTGAGCTGGCGTGATCCGAAGCCGCAAGGAGCTACAGAATGAGATCGACTTGGCTGCAAAGAAAAATCCGGCGTTTTTTCGGGCCGAAGGTCCGGTTTACCACGCTGATGAGGAGCGATATAATGACCATTACTTCCCTGACCGGTGGGTCCATCGGGACCAACTGCTACATCCTCTATCAGGAGGACAGCAAGGCCGCTGTGGTCATCGACCCCGGCGACGACGCGGCCCTGGTGAAGGTCCGCATCGAGGCCCTGGGGCTGCGGGTGCTGGCGATTTTGCTGACCCACGCCCACTTTGACCACGGCGGCGACGCGAAAAAGCTCAGCGCCGCTGTCGGTGCGCCTATCTATGCCCACCCGGCGGAGCGGGAGCTGCCCTCCTGGCTGACCCACGGCCTGAGCTGGGACAAGGACCTGGCCGACGGGGAGACCCTGGACTTCGAGGGCATCCGCCTGAGCGTCCTCCACACGCCGGGCCACACCCCCGGCGGCGTCTGTTTCCTCTGCGGGGACGCCCTCTTTGCGGGGGACACCCTCTTTGCCGGGTCCTGCGGCCGCACGGACCTCCCCTGCGGAAGCTGGGCGCAGATGCGGGATTCCCTGCGCCGCCTGGCGGCCCTGCCGGGAGATTATCAGGTCTTCCCCGGCCACATGGAGGCCACCACCCTGGAGACAGAGCGGAAGAGCAACCAGTACATGCAAATGGCCCTGAAAAATGCGTGAGGTGAGGCGCATGAAGAAGCTGCTGCCGGTCCTTCTGGCGCTTGTTCTGATTTTTTCCGCCTGCGAGCTGCTGCCCGATTCGGGGGCGAAGCCGCAGGCGGCCTCTGACGCCTCCATCTGGGCAATGGACACCGTGATGGACCTGCGGCTCTACGGGGACGCGGACGGGTCCGTGATGGCGGAGCTGACGGCCCTGCTGAACGAGCTGGACCGGGAGCTCTCCGCGGTCTCGGAGGACAGCGCCCTGACGGCGCTGAACGAGAGCGGCAGGACCGACAACGCCCGCATCCGTCTGCTGGCCGCCGAGGCCCAGCGGGTCTCCGGCTTTACTGGCGGGGCTCTGGACATCACCCTGCTCCCGGTCTCCCGGGCCTGGGGCTTCTCCACCGGCAGCTACCGGGTGCCGGACACCGCCGAGCTGGAGGCCCTGCGGGGCCTGGTGGGCATGGACAAGCTCACCCTCACGGACGAGGGGGTCTCCCTGAGCGATGGCGCAATGCTGGACCTGGGGGCCCTGGCGAAGGGCTATGCTGCCGAGCTCTGCCGGGAGCGGATGGAGCAAGCGGGCGTCGCCGGACGCCTCTCCTTAGGCGGCAACATCCAGACCGTGGGGACCAAGCCCGACGGCTCTGACTGGCTCATCGGCGTTCAGGACCCGGAGGACGAGAACCGCTACCTCCTGACCCTGCGGCTCAGCGGCGCGAAGGCCCTTGTCACCTCGGGAGACTACCAGCGCTATTTCATGCAGGACGGCCTGCGCTACTGCCACATCCTGGACCCCGAGACCCTGGCCCCGGTGCGGGGGACCCTCCGGGCCGTCACGGTGGTGACGGACAGCGGCCTCTACGCCGACGCCCTCTCCACGGCCCTCTTCGTCTTAGGCCGGGAGGCGGGCGAGGTCCTCTGGCGGGAGCGGGGCGACTTTGAGGCCATTTGGGCCGAGGCCGATGGCACGGTCTGGGTCACGGCAGGCCTGGCGGACAAGGTGGCCGAGGGCGAATTTGAGGTGGTGGGACCGTGAAGACCAGGACCTGGATCCTCCTGCTGGCCGCCGTCTTTCTGGTCCTGGCCGGGATCGTCGCCTGGCAGTACCTGGGGGCGAAGCCCGCGCAGACCGCCGAGGTCTGGGCGGACGGGAAGCTCCTGCGGACCATCGAGCTCTCCCAGGACGGGGACTACCGCGTCGAGACCGGCCTGGGCTGGAACGAGTTGAGGGTCCGGGACGGAAAGCTGGCCGTCACCGCCGCCTCCTGCCCCGACGGAGACTGCCTCCGCTGCGGCCCCCGGAACGCGGACCCGCCCATCGTCTGCCTGCCCAACCGGCTCAGCATCCGCTTCTCCGAGGCCGGAACGCTGGACGGGGTGGTCAAATAAACAATTAACCATGTAGGGACAAGCATTGCTTGTCCGCGAGATGTCTGAGGGACGGCGGACGAGTGATGCTCGTCCCTACAGAATGATATGTACTTGTAAAGGAGATAACCGATATGGAAGCGCAACTCTCGCGAGAGTTTATGGTCCTCCCCTCCGTCTGCGACGCGCAGCTCAAGCTCTCGATCCCCGACCTCTTTGCCTGGTTCATGGACATTGCGACGCTCCACGCCGAGGAGCTGGGCGTCGGGGCAAACGCCCTGGTCAGCCGGGGCATCAGCTGGATCACCGTGAAGACCAAGGTCCGCATCCTCCGGCGGCCCCGGCTGCTGGAGGCCGTCACCCTCTCCACCCGCCCCCTGGTCCCGGAGAAGGTCCGGGCCATCCGGGAGTACCGGCTGGAACAGGACGGCGAGCTGCTGGCCGAGGGCAAGACCGAGTGGGCGGTCATCGACCTCTCCACCGGGCGGCTCCGTCAGATGGAGGGCGTATTCTCGTCGGAGCTGGAGCTGGCGAAGGAAGCGGCCTATCCCGAACCCTTTTCCCGCATCCAACCGGACTTCTCCGGGGCGGAGCCTCTGGGGGAGTACCGGGTCCGCTCCACGGACATCGACTTTTTGGGCCACATGAACAACATCGCCTACCTGCGGGCCCTTCTGGGCCAGCTCTCCGGCGCGGAGAGGAAGACCATGCCCCAAGCCGGAGCGGAGATCATCTTCCGGGCCCCCTGCTATGAGGGCGAGCTGCTCACGGTCCGCCGCCGCGAGACCGAGACCGGCTGGGAGCTGGCTGCCCTGAAGGCGGACGGCACGCCCGCCGTCTTCCTGAAGCTGGACCGCTGACGATTCAGCAGCCTGGCAGGTTTCATAAAAGGCAACAGGCAACAGGCAACAGGCAACAGACCCGCCCGTAGGGACGGCTCTCAGCCGTCCGCGGTGCCCCGCACGGGCAAGTGACCAGTCACCAGTCACCAGTCACCAGTCACCAGGGGACGGGGGATGCGGATTGCCGCGCCAGTGTGCGCACTGGCTCGCAATGACAAAACCGGGGAGCTTCCCCGCCGTAGGGGCCGGCCCCTGGACGGCCCGTTCCCGTTTCGATACGCTCCACGGGGCGTCGTGGGCGCCGCCCCCTACGATTTTTTCCAACGTAGGGACGGCTCTCAGCCGTCCGCGGTTCCCCACACAGACCAGTGACCGGACCAAGGAGCGAGAGACACCGGGTAGCGGCGCACAGTGTGCGCCACGGGACGCCCGCAGGGGCGGACCTCGAAGAGCCACAAAGTATACCTGATCCATAGAGCCCCGAAACAGAAACGAAAACCAAAAGGGAAAGATACAATGTACCGTTAAAAAACCGCCTCAAACGCCTGTGATTCGGCGTTTGAGGCAAAAATATACTCTGCGCTACCTGAGCGGGCGGAATAGGCGGAGAAGATGAGTAGAATGCAACCTGAAAATGTGTTATGATTCTGTCAACTATACGGGAGAAGTAAGACCGTATATTCATCAATCTTATGTGCTAAAAAATAATTTTGTGACTACAAGCCAATTTACAGGCTTGCATGTTATTTTATTTTTTTTCGATGCTATTGTTTTTGCTTCGGTCAAATAACCGTATCTCAAAACATTTTCCATCTGTGGTTATAAGGGTTAAATAATTTTCCCTGTCGTGACAGACTAAATCCTGAATGTCAAATTGGTCACATTCATTAATCAAATCAAACAAGATGTCTTTGAAGAATGTATAATCCATTGTCTTAAAGTTATCCCCAAATTATTTATTAACTCACTGTTTGGATTCGCGAATTGCGTCTTTGACCGCAGCTTTTGTCAATTCATATTCACAATAGGTATCCAAGAATGCTTCAGCAACACCATAATGGTTATCCTCGGATCGTTTTGTATTTCCCGAACTGGAGGAGATTTCATTATTTTCTCCTCTCGTGGATAACAACCCGAGAACAAGGCCAGTAACAAACAAACTAAAACAGATACTTTTTAGCCAAGCCAGGGCACGGATAAAGATAAAGACCCCTATAATTGCAACAACAACGCCCCAAATTTTTTTGCCTAAACTCGAATCAATAAACAACATGAACCAGCAAATAACTCCGACTGCAATACAGAAAATTGCAATTACCCAAAAAAGAATGTCTAACAAACCCACGAATAACAACTCCTTTTGAAAAATTTGTAGTTGACATTCAGTGAATGTCGGCCACAATAAATATTAGCATATAATTCTCCCATTGACAAGAACTAAATGTCAGTCAGGGGGAGCAATATGTTCATTAACAAATCATCGAATGGAAAGAACAATCTATGCGGGGAGACAGTTATGCTTCTTCGTAAGAAAATGGGATTGTCGCAGCGTGGGCTTGCCGAGAGACTGCAATTAGTTGGAATGGACTTTGACAAAAACGCCATTCAACGTATTGAGTGCGGAAAACGTTTTGTGACGGACATAGAGTTATTGGCGCTTTCCAAGGTTCTGTCCGTATCACTGGCAGAGCTCCTGAAGGATTCCACCATTGAATAATAGGATGTACGCAGTGCACAAGCTTGTCATTTGTAATGGCGACAGAATTGAGAAAACATACCCCTTGCAATAGGGGAAAAAGGCGCTTCGAGGTAACGAGCGTAAGGTTTCCCGAAATAATATCATGTTTTGCTGCCCGCGCAACCTGAACGGGCGGAATTGGTGGGGCAAATTGGTGGAATGCAACCTGCGGTTCTGCTATGATTTCGCCAGTCGATGCGGAAAACCGCGGACAAATCCATCAAAAATGAGGTGTTTCCCATGTTATTCAACGAAAAACTGATCCAGCGCCGCAAGGAAAAGGGCATGACCCAGGAGGAGCTGGCCGAGCGCCTGTCGGTGAGCCGCCAGACCGTCAGCAAGTGGGAGAACGGCGACTGTATGCCGGACGCGGACAAGTTCATCCGCCTCTCCGATATTTTAGAGATCAGCCTGGACGAGCTGGCCGGGCGGGAGGTGGAGGTGGAGCCCATTGTCCTCCCCGCCCCGGAGGTCCCGCAGCCGAAGAAGAAGCTCCGCTGCCTGCTGGCCGCTGCCGCGGCCTGCCTGGTGATTGGCGCCGCCTGTTTCTGTCTGGGCCGGTACGCGTTCCCCGCCGCGGCCCCCGCGGGGACGGCAGCGCCGCAGGCGACCGTGCAAAAGCTCGAGCTGCCCGGGACGCTGACGGTGAGCGGTCTGAGCTACACCCTCGGGCTGAAGGGCGACGGGATGGCCTTCGGCTTTGTGAGCAATGCTGCGGTAGACGGGACCGTGTTCTTTTATTCCACGGACGGATACGGTCCCTACCGGTTCGAGGCGAAATATGCAAACGGAGCCTATACTACGGAGAGCATTCCGCAGGGACGCTACAGCAAGGCGGTTTTCGTCGTACGCGACGGCGACTGGGAGCGGAGCGCTCTGCTGGCTACGGATATTCTCATCGATTCCGACGGCGCGAGCTGGACCAATGTCGATTGATGGAAACCGACGCAGGTTTGTGATGCGGGCGGTCGATGACCGCCCCTACAATCCCAATTTGTGGGAGGAAGCGCAGGAGGCCACTACATCTTGTGCCCTGTAATACTGTACAAAAATTTCTGAAAAATTTTATAAAAAACGCCAAAAAAGTTCTTGACATTCAGCCGTGTGTGTAGTATAGTATGGAAGCTTGCGAACGGGGTAACTGTGCGCAGGTACTGCGATGAAGCGGGAGATTGCGTGAAAACGGGAACTTCCGCAGAGTATGTCCGGTCATCGGGCGGCTGAGAAGGGACTGAACGCGGCGTATATCGCCTCGTAAGGCAACTTGGCCGACAAACGTCGGCCAATTTTCATGTGCGGGGAATGATACGCACGGCAAAGCGGACAGAAACTTCCCGACCGTACCCAGCGAGACAAACGAAAAAACTGAGTACGATTTTTTAGGAGGAAATCAACCATGGCAAACCAGGAAATGATCAGAATTCGCCTCAAGGCCTATGATCATCAGCTCATCGACTCCAGCGCGGAGAAGATCGTCGAGACCGCCAAGCGGAACGGCGCTTCCGTCTCCGGACCCATCCCCCTGCCCACCAAGAAGGAGGTCGTCACCATTCTTCGTGCGGTCCACAAGTACAAGGACTCCCGTGAGCAGTTCGAGCGCAGAACCCACAAGCGTCTGATCGATATTCTCAACCCCAACCAGAAGACCGTCGAGGCCCTTATGGCCCTGGACCTTCCCGCAGGTGTTGAGATTGAGATAAAGCTGTAATACATTATAATATGGATTCGGAGCGCCGTATCGCCCGGTTCCGAAAAAGTGAATTGCAGCACCCGCTGTCCGTCGCAAGGACGGACAGGTCAAGTTGGCAGACCAACGGGACCCAATGCCGCGTATGTCAACCAATAACCTAAAAAAGGAGAAACCAACATGCAGAAAGCAATCATCGGCAAGAAAGTGGGCATGACCCAGATCTTCGATGAGACCGGCCACGTGATCCCCGTCACCGTTATCGAGGCGGGCCCCTGCGTCGTGACTCAGAAGAAGACCAAAGAAAAAGACGGCTACGCCGCCGTGCAGCTCGGCTACGAGGACATCAAAGAGAAGAAGCTGTCCAAGCCCGAGAGAGGCCATCTGGCCAAGGCCGGCGTCGCCTACAAGAAGCATCTGAAGGAATTCAAGCTGGAGAAGGCCGCCGAGATGAACGTCGGCGACGAGGTCAAGGCTGACGTGTTCGCCAAGGGCGACCACATCGACGTGACCGGCATTTCCAAGGGCCACGGCTACCAGGGCGCCATCAAGCGCTGCGGCGCACAGCGTACCCCCACCTCCCACGGCGGCGGTCCCGTGCATCGTCACGCCGGCTCCATGGGCTCCACCTCCACCCCCGCCCGCATCTTCAAGGGCCACATCGGCGCCGGTCAGATGGGCAATGAGCAGACTACGGTCCAGAACCTCATTGTCGTCAAGGTCGAGCCCGAGATGAACATGATCGTGGTCCGCGGCGCGATCCCCGGCCCTAAGGGCGGCATCGTGTACCTGAAGAACACCGTCAAGACCATCCACATTGCCAAGGCCGGCGCCGGCATCAGCGTCAACCCGCAGAAGGCCTCCGCCCGCGTCAACCCCCAGAAGGCTTCCGCCAGAGGCTAAGAAAGGAGAGTAACACACCATGACGAACAAAGTTTATGACATGAACGGCAAGCACGTCGGTGAGGTGGAGCTCTCTGAGGCCGTATTCGGCATCGAGCCCAACGTCTCCGTCATGCACGACGTGGTCAAGAACCACCTGGCCAACTGCCGTCAGGGCACGCAGTCTGCGCTGACCCGCGGCGAGGTCTCCGGGGGCGGCAGAAAGCCCTGGAGACAGAAGGGCACCGGCCGCGCCCGTCAGGGCAGCACCCGCGCCCCCCAGTGGACCCACGGCGGCATCGTCTTTGCTCCCAAGCCCCGCGACTACAGCTACCGCCTGAACAAGAAGGTCCGCCGTCTGGCCCTCAAGTCCGCCCTGAGCGCCAAGGCCCAGGCCGGTGAGATCATCGTCATCGACGAGATCAAGATGGACGAGATCAAGACCAAGACCTTCCAGAAGTTCCTGAACGCCGTCAACGTCGAGCGCAAGGCGCTGGTTATCACTGCCGAGGTCAACGAGACCGTTATCAAGTCCGCCCGCAACATCGAGGGCGTGCAGACCACCTTCGCCAACCTCATCAACGTCTACGACATTCTCAATGCCAACCAGCTGGTCCTGGACAAGGCCGCGCTGGCTAAGATCGAGGAGGTGTTCGCATAATGAAGAGCGTATACGACATCATTCTGAGGCCCGTCATCACCGAACAGTCCATGGAGGCCGTGGACGACAAGCGGTACGTGTTCTACGTTCTGCCCACCGCCACCAAGACCGAGATCAAGGCTGCCATCGAGGAGATCTTCGGCGTTAAGGTCGCCAAGGTCAACACCCTCCGCATGGACGGCAAAGAGAAGCGCCAGGGCGCTTACCCCGCCGGACGCACCGCCTCCTACAAGAAGGCGATGATCAAGCTCACCGAGGACTCCAAGACCATCGAGTTCTTCGAGGGCATGGTCTAATTCAAATCTCAAAAAGGAGCGTAACGCAAAATGGCATTGAAATCTTTTAAGCCTTATACCCCTGCGAGACGGACCATGACTGTGTCCGCGTTCGAGGGCGTTGACAAGAAGGCGAAGCCCGAGCGCGGCCTGGTTGAGACTTTGAAGAAGCACTCCGGCCGCAACAACTACGGTCATATCACCGTCCGCCACCACGGCGGCGGCAACAAGCGCAAGTACCGCGTGGTGGACTTCCGCCGCGACAAGCTGGATATGCCCGCCACCGTGCTCCGTCTGGAGTACGACCCCAACCGGACCGCCTACATCGCCCTGGTGGAATACACCGACGGCGAGCGCCGCTACATTCTGGCCCCCGTCGGCCTGAAGGTCGGCGACCAGGTCCTGTCCTCCGCCGCTGCCGACATCAAGCCCGGCAACACCTTGCCCATTGCCAACATCCCCGTTGGCACCGTCATCCACAACCTGGAGCTCGCCCCGGGCCGCGGCGGACAGCTTGTTCGCTCCGCCGGCGCCGCCGCCCAGCTCATGGCGAAGGAAGGCGACCTGGCCCAGGTGCGTATGCCCTCCGGCGAGTTCCGCTATGTGCGGATGAACTGCATGGCCTCCATCGGCCAGGTCGGCAACCTGGAGAACGCCAACATCCACATCGGCAAGGCCGGCCGTACCCGTCACATGGGGATCCGTCCCACCGTCCGCGGCTCCGTCATGAACCCCAATGACCACCCCCACGGCGGCGGCGAGGGCCGTGCGCCCGTTGGCCGTCCCGGCCCTGTGACCCCCTGGGGCAAGCCCGCTATGGGTTACAAGACCCGGAAGACCAAGAACCGGACCAATAAGTTCATCATCAAGCGCAGAAACAGCAAGTAAGGAGGAAATGAAACAATGAGCAGAAGCATTAAAAAAGGCCCGTTTGTTGCTCCCGAGCTGTTTAAGCGCGTCGAAGAGCTCAACAAAGCAGGCGAAAAGAAAGTTCTGAAGACCTGGTCCAGAGCTTCCACCATTTTCCCCTCCTTCGTAGGTCACACCATTGCGGTGCACGACGGCCGGAAGCACGTTCCCGTCTATGTCACCGAGGATATGGTCGGGCACAAGCTGGGCGAGTTCGTCCCCACCCGGACGTTCCGCGGCCACAGCGGGTCCAAGACCAGCAATAACAAGTAAGGAGGAGAGAACCATGGAAGCAAGAGCCTATCTGAAATTTGTGCGGATCTCTCCCCGCAAGGTGAAGATCGTCTGTGACCTCATCCGGGGTCAGGACGCCAACACCGCCATTGCTTATCTGAGCAACACCCCCAAGGCTGCCACGGAGCCCATGCTCAAGCTCCTCAAGAGCGCCATCGCCAATGCCGAGACCAACCACGGCATGGACCGCGAGAAGCTCTACGTCTCCACCGCGCTGGCCGACCCCGGCCCCACCCTGAAGCGCGGCATGGCCAGAGCCAAGGGCAGCTACAACCGCATTCTCAAGAGAACCACCCACCTCACCATCGGCGTGAGCGAGCGGGAATAAGGCAGGAGGTACAATATGGGACAGAAAGTTAACCCCCACGGACTGCGCGTTGGCGTGATTAAGGACTGGGATTCCCGCTGGTATGCCCGTCCTGAGAAGGTCGGCGACCTGCTGGTCGAGGACTACAACATCAGAAAGTTCCTGAAGACCACCCTCTATGCCGCCGGTATCGCCAAGATCGAGATCGAGCGCGACAATGCCAAGGTCAAGATCAACCTCCATTGCTCCCGCCCCGGCGTCGTCATCGGCAAGGGCGGCCAGGAAATCGAAAAGCTCCGTCTGCAAGTCGCTGAGAAGATCAAGAAGAACGTCGTTCTGAACATCATTGAGATCCGCTCCCCCGACCTGAACGCGCAGCTTGTGGCCGAGAACATCGCCGCGCAGCTGGAGAAGCGTATCTCCTTCCGCCGCGCTATGAAGCAGGCCATGCAGAGAGCCACACGTCTGGGCGCCAAGGGCATCAAGTGCATGTGCGCCGGTCGTCTGGGCGGCGCTGAGATCGCCCGCTCCGAGACCTACCACGAGGGCACCATCCCCCTGCAGACCCTCCGCGCCGACATCGAGTACGGCTTTGCCGAGGCCAACACCACCTACGGCAAGGTCGGCTGCAAGGTGTGGATCTACAAGGGCGAGGTCCTCAACTCCACCCTGCGCGCCGCTGCCGTGGAGCAGCCTGCCCGCCGCGAGCGCCGTGACGGCGACCGCCGCGACCGCAGAGGCGACCGCAGACCCTTCAACGGTGAGCGCCGCGACAACAACGGCGAGCGCCGTGACCGCAGACCCTTCAACGGCGAGCGCCGCGACAACAACAACGGCGAGCGTCGTCCCTACAACCGTCCGGAAGGAGGCAACCGCTAATGTTGATGCCCAAGAGAACCAAGTTCCGCAGAGTTCAGCGCGGCCGCATGAAGGGCGCTGCCTCCCGCGGCAACAAGGTCGCCTACGGTGAGTACGGCATCCAGGCTCTCGAGCCCGGCTGGATCACCGGCAACCAGATCGAGGCCGCCCGTGTCGCCATGACCCGCTACACCAAGCGCGGCGGCAAGGTTTGGATCAAGATTTTCCCCGACAAGCCCGTCTCCAAGAAGGCGCTCGGCGTTCGTATGGGTTCCGGTAAAGGCGCCCCCGAATTCTGGGTCGCCGTCGTCAAGGCCCAGAAGGTCATGTTCGAGATCGGCGGAGTCACCGAGGACGTAGCCCGCGAGGCGCTTCGTCTTGCCCAGCACAAGCTTCCCATCCGCACCCGGATCGTCAAGCGGGAAGAGGCAGAATCTGAGATTGGTGGTGAATAACGATGAAGGCAAAAGAATTAAGAGAAATGACCACCGCTGAGCTGGAGACCAAGCTCTCCGAGCTGAAGAAGGACCTGTTCTTCCTGCGGATGCAGCATGCGACCAACCAGCTTGACAACCCCCTGAAGATCAACCTGGTGAAGAAGGATATTGCCCGCATCAAGACTGTTATTCGCGAGAAAGAGACCACGATCTGAGGAGGAAATGCAAAATGAGTGAAAATACAAGAGCTTTCCGCAAGACCAGAGTTGGTAAGGTCCTTTCCGATAAGATGGACAAGACCATCGTAGTCGCTGTGGAAGACAGCGTGGCACATCCGCTGTATAAAAAGATTGTCAAGAGAACCTACAAGCTGAAGGCCCACGACGAGAACAATGAGTGCGGCATCGGCGACATCGTAAAGGTGATGGAGTGCCGTCCCCTGTCCAAGGACAAGAGATGGAGACTCGTTGAGATCATCGAAAAGGCGAAGTAAGGAGGTCGTCAACTGTGATTCAGGCTGAAACTTATCTGAAGGTTGCCGACAACACCGGCGCCAAGGAAATCAAGTGCATCCGCGTGCTGGGCGGCTCCCGCCGCAAGTACGGCAACATCGGCGACGTCATCGTGGCTTCCGTCCGCAAGGCCGCTCCCGGCGGCACTGCCAAGAAGGGCGAAGTCGTCCGCGCCGTGATCGTCCGTACCGCCAAGGGCACCCGCCGCGCCGACGGCACCTACGTCCGCTTCGATGAGAACGCCGCCGTTCTCATCAAGGACGACAAGAGCCCCAAGGGCACCCGTATTTTTGGGCCCGTGGCAAGAGAGCTTCGTGACAAGGGCTTCATGAAGATCTGCTCCCTCGCACCCGAAACTGTTTAAGGGGGACGCACCATGAACATTAAGAAAAACGATACCGTTATCGTCCTGTCCGGCAAGGACAAGGGCGTGAAGGGCAAGGTCCTGATGGCCATGCCCAGCGAGAACAAGCTGATCGTCGAGGGCGTCAATGTGGCGACCGTCCATCAGAAGGCTCGCAAGCAGGGCGAGGAAGGCGGCATCCTCCGCAAGGAGACCCCCATCCGCGCCGACAAGGTAGCCCTCTACTGCCCCAAGTGCAACAAGGGCGTCCGCATCGGCTTCAAGGTCGAGGGCGACAAGAAGCTCCGCATCGGTCGGCCCTGCGGCCATGAGATTTAAGAAGGAGGATTTCAGAAATGGCAAGACTGAAGGTTAAGTACACCGAAGAAATCGCTCCCGCTCTCATGAAGAAGTTCCAGTACAAGAGCGTCATGCAGATCCCCAACCTGAGCAAGGTCATCGTGAACGTCGGCTGCGGCGATTCCAAGAACAACGCCAAGGAGATCGAGGCCATCTGCAAGGACATCGCCGCCATCACCGGCCAGAAGCCCGTCGTCACCAAGGCCCGCAAGTCCGTTGCGAACTTCAAGGTCCGTGAAGGCGAGAACATCGGCGTCATGGTAACGCTCCGCGGCGACAAGATGTGGGAATTCCTGGACCGCCTGTTCTGCGTGGCCCTGCCCCGTGTCCGCGACTTCCGCGGCATCAACCCCAACTCCTTCGACGGTCGCGGCAACTATGCCATGGGCCTGAAGGAACAGCTCATCTTCCCCGAAATCGAGTACGACAAGGTGGACAAGATCCGCGGTATGAACATCGTCATCTGCACCACCGCCAAAACCGACGAAGAAGCGAAAGAGCTGCTGACCCAGATCGGCGCTCCCTTCTACGCTTAATCAGGGAGGAAGACACAATGGCAAAGAAAGCTATGATTCTCAAGCAGCAGCGGGAAGCCAAGTTCTCCACCCGCCGCTACAACCGCTGCAAGATCTGCGGTCGTCCCCACGCCTACCTGCGGGACTACGGCATCTGCCGTATCTGCTTCCGCGAGCGGGCCTACAAGGGCGAGATCCCCGGCGTGCGCAAGGCTTCCTGGTAAGCTGCGCTTAGTCACCAGTCACCAGTGACTAGTGACTAGTGACTGGTGACTGGTGACTGGTGACTGATCACTGGTCACTCATATCTGATTTTAATGTAACTGGGTATCAGAAGTCATTGGGATAATGCGCGGCGGAAGCCGATGCATTCCCAATGATACCCTGATACTGAAATCGGCTCAAGGCCGGTAACTTCAACAAGGAGGAGTATCACATGCAAATCACCGATCCCGTTGCGGATATGCTGACCCGCATCCGCAATGCCAACAACGCGAAGCACAACACTGTGGACGTTCCCGCTTCCAACCTGAAGAAGTCCATCGCGCAGATCCTGCTCGACGAGGGCTATATCAAGTCCTTCACCGTGGAGGACGACGGGACCCAGGGCATGATCCACATCACGCTGAAGTATCTCGGCAAGGGCGAGAAGGTCATCTCCGGCCTCCGCCGCGTCTCCAAGCCCGGCCTGCGTGTCTACGCCGGTGCTGACGAGCTGCCCAAGGTCCTGAAGGGCCTCGGCATTGCCATCATTTCCACCTCCAAGGGCGTCATGACCGACAAGGCTGCGCGTGCGGCCCACATCGGCGGCGAAGTCCTTGCGTTTGTCTGGTAAGGAGGTAACATTATGTCCAGAATCGGCAAAATGGCTATCACCGTGCCCGCCAACGTGGACGTGGAGATTGCTGAGAACAACGTGGTCACGGTCAAGGGCGCCAAGGGCACTCTGACCCAGACCTTCAACCCCAAGATGATCATCGAGAAGGACGGCGGCAAGATCACCGTTTCCCGCCCCGATGACAGCCATGAGTGCAAGAGCCTTCACGGCCTCACCCGCACCCTGCTGAACAACATGATCGTCGGCCTGGACAAGGGCTTCACCAAGGAGCTCGAGGTCAACGGCGTCGGCTATCGTGCCCAGATGGAAGGGAAGAAGCTGGTCATGAACCTGGGCTATTCCCACCCCGTCACCATGGACGCTCCCGAGGGCGTGGAGATCGAGGTCCCCGCTCCCAACAAGATCGTCATCAAGGGGTATAACAAGCAGGTCGTCGGCCAGTTTGCGGCCGAGGTCCGCGGCAAGAGACCTCCCGAGCCCTACAAGGGCAAGGGCATCAAGTACGCCAGCGAAGTCGTCCGCATCAAGGAAGGCAAGACTGGCGCCAAGAAGTAATCGGAGGTGTGCTTAAATGGTTAAGAAATTCGACAGAAATGCACAGCGCATGAAGCGTCACGTGCGGGTTCGTGCGAAGATTTCCGGCACCCCCGAGCGTCCCCGCCTGAACGTATTCAGAAGCAACGCCAATATCTATGCGCAGATCATTGACGACATCAACGGAGCAACCCTGGTTTCCGCTTCCACCCTGGACAAGAGCTTTGAGGGCTTTGGCGGCAATGTCGAGGCGGCCAAGAAGGTCGGCCTGATGATCGCCGAGCGTGCCAAGGAAAAGGGCATCACCGAGGTCGTGTTTGACCGCGGCGGCTACATTTTCCACGGTCGCGTCGCTGCTCTGGCCGAGGGCGCCCGCGAAGGCGGACTCGAGTTTTAAGAGGAGGAAGTAGAAATGGCTTATAGAAGAGACAACAGAGATCAGGTCCAGGAAGGACCCGAGATGATCGAAAAGGTCGTGTACCTGAACCGCGTCTCCAAGACCGTCAAGGGCGGCCGCGTGATGAAGTTCTCCGCTCTGGTCGTCGTGGGCGACGGCAAGGGCACCGTGGGCTACGGCCTGGGCAAGGCGGCTGAGGTTTCCGAGGCCATCCTGAAGGGCATTGCCAACGCCAAGAAGAACATGGTCACGATCAGCCTCTCCGGCACCACCATCCCCCATGAGGTCATCGGCGTCTACGGCGCCGGCCGCGTGCTGATGAAGCCCGCTGCCGTCGGTACCGGCGTTATCGCCGGCGGCGCTGTCCGTGCGGTGATGGAAGCCGTAGGCATCTCCAACATTCGTACCAAGTGCCTGCGTTCCAACAATCCGCAGAATGTTGTGAAGGCGGCCATGCAGGGCCTCATGTCCCTCCGCAGCCCCGAGCAGGTGGCTGCCATCCGGGGCAAGAGCGTCGAAGAAGTCACAGGCTAAGGAGGAGTTTGAAATGGCACAGTTAAAGATCAAGCTCGTCAAGAGCCTCAACGGTCGGCTGAAGAAGCAGATCGCCACTGCCGAGTCCCTTGGCCTGCGCAAGCCCGGCCAGACGACCGTGCAGCCCGACAATGAAATGACCCGCGGCAAGATCGCCAAGATCGGCTTCATGCTCGAGGTCACTGAAGTGGAATAAGGAGGAGACAAGAATGGAACTTCATGAACTTGCTCCCGTCCTGGGCTCTACCCAGGTTGCCAAGCGCAAGGGCCGCGGCTGCGGCTCCGGCAACGGCAAAACTGCCGGTCGTGGACACAAGGGCCAGAAGGCTCGTTCCGGCGGCAAGATCCGCGTCGGATTTGAAGGCGGCCAGATGCCCCTGTCCCGCCGGGTCCCCAAGCGCGGCTTCAACAACATTCATGCCAAGCCCCTGACCGCTGTGAACGTGGTTGTGTTCAACGCCTTTGACGACGGCGCTGTGGTGGACGCTGCTGCCCTGATGGAAAAGGGCATTATCGGAAGCTGCCCCTACGGCCTGAAGGTCATTGCCAACGGCAAGCTGACCAAGGCGATCACCGTGAAGGCTGCAGCCTTCTCCGAATCTGCCAAGGCAAAGATCGAAGCGGCAGGTGGAAAGGCTGAGGTGGTGTAAGGTGCTTCAGACCATCCGCAACGCGTGGAAAATTGCCGATCTGCGGAAGAAGCTCCTGTTCACCTTTGCGATCCTTCTGCTCTACAGACTCGGCAACGTCATCCCCGTTCCCTTTGTCAACACGGTGACTATGTCCGCCATGTTCCAGAGTTCTGAGATCCAGAACTCCATCCTCGGTCTGTTCAACATGATGTCCGGCTCGGCTTTCTCCAGAGCGACCCTGTTCGCCCTGTCCATCCAGCCCTACATCAACGCATCCATCATCATCCAGCTGCTCACCATCGCCATCCCCGCCCTGGAGAGACTCTCCAAGGAGGGCGGCGAGGAGGGCCGCAAGAAGATCGAGCGCATCACCCGCTACACCACCGTGGGTCTGGGCCTGCTCATGGGCTGGGCATACTGGATGATGCTGAAGAACTACGATACCCAGTGGGAGAGCCAGCTCCTGGTTGAGCGCGGCTTCGTTCCCGCCATTACCGTCATCCTGTCCTTCACCGCGGGCTCCGCCCTGGTGATGTGGCTGGGCGAGCAGATCTCCGAGTTCGGCATCGGCAACGGCATCTCCATGATCCTGTTTGCCAACATCGTCTCCCGTCTGCCCCAGATGGTCATGACCCTGGGCAATGGCCTCGTCAGCGACTTCTCCGGTTACTGGTATGTGGCGCTGGTGGCCATTGTCGGCATCATCGCGCTCATCATGTTCATCGTGTTCATCACGAACGCGGAACGCCGCATCCCCGTCAGCTACGCCAAGCGCGTCGTGGGCCGCAAGGTCTATGGCGGACAGAACACCTTCCTGCCCATCAAGGTCAACATGAGCGGCGTTCTGCCCATCATCTTTGCCCAGTCCGTCGCCACGCTGCCTGCTACGGTCGCGATGTTCCTCAACAAGGCGAACGACGATAATCCCTGGTACAAGTACGTCTGGTCCAACACCTCTGTGGTGTACCTGGTGTTCTACCTCCTGCTGATTATCGGCTTCTCCTACTTCTACTCAACGATCCAGTACAATCCCGTTGAGATCTCCAACAACCTTCGGAAGAACGGCGGCTTCATCCCCGGCTACCGGCCCGGTCGTCCCACCTCCGATTTCATCAAGCGGGTCATCAACAAGATCACCCTCTTCGGCGCCATCTTCCTGGGCATTGTCGCCATCCTGCCCATCCTGACGGGTATGATCAACGACAAGTTCTCCGCAATGGCCATCGGCGGAACCTCCGTCATCATCGTCGTGGGCGTCGCCCTCGAGACGGTGCAGGCCATCGAGGCTCAGATGCTGATGCGTCACTACAAGGGCTTCCTGGAATAAGGAGGCAATCGGCATGAAGCTGATCCTCTTAGGCGCCCCCGGCGCCGGCAAGGGAACGCAGGCGGAGACCCTCTCCCGCGAGCTGGGCATCCCCACGATCTCCACCGGCAATATGCTGCGGGAAGCGATCCAGAACCAAACCCCCATTGGCCTGGAGGCCAAGCGCTTTATGGACAACGGTCAGCTCGTTCCCGACGATGTCATCATCGGCATCGTCGAGGAGCGGGTGGCCCGGGACGACTGCAGGAACGGCTACATTCTTGACGGCGTCCCCCGCACCATCGCCCAGGCGGAAGCCCTGGAGCGCTTCGGTGTGGCCATCGACAACGTGGTGTCCATTGAGATTGAAGACGCCGTGATCGAAGCGCGGATGTCCGGACGCCGGGTATGTCCCCGGTGCGGCGCCACCTATCACATCATGGCAAACCCGCCGAAAACTGACGGCGTATGCGACAGCTGCGGCAGCGAGCTGATCATCCGCAAGGACGACCGGCCCGAGACCGTCCACGACCGCTTGGCAGTGTTCCACATGCTGACGGAGCCCCTCAAGGACTTCTACGCAAAGCAGGGCAAGCTGCGGATCGTGCAGGGCGATCAGCCCATCCATGCCGTGTACCGTGAGATTTTGACGGCGTTAGGTAAGAGCGTATGATCTCGATCAAAACAGAACGAGAGCTGGAAATCATGCGAAAGGCCTGTAAAATTACCGCGGCAGCCCGTGCTTTGGCAGGGGAAATGGTAAGGCCCGGCGTGACGACCGGTGAAATCGACAAAGCCGTTCACGACTTTATCGTCTCTCAGGGTGCAAAACCCTCCTTCCTGAACTATCAGGGCTACCCCGGCAGCGCCTGCATCTCGGTGAATGAAGTGGTCATCCACGGCATTCCCGGGAAGCGGGAGCTGAAAGAAGGAGACATCGTCTCCGTGGACGTGGGCGCCTGCTATCAGGGATTTCATGGGGATTGCGCTGCAACCTTCGCCTGCGGGAACATCTCCCCAGAGGCACAGCGGCTCATCAATGTCACGAAGCAGAGCTTCTTCGAGGGCATTCGATTTGCCCGTCAGGGATACCGAGTCTCTGACATCTCCCATGCGGTCCAAGCGTATGTGGAGGCCAATGGGTTCTCAGTGGTGCGAGCCTTCGTGGGTCACGGCGTAGGCGAGCATCTGCACGAGGAACCCTCCGTACCCAACTACGGAGCGCCCGGCAAGGGCCCCCGGCTTGTGAAAAACATGACCCTCGCCGTGGAACCCATGGTCAACATGGGGACCTACGAGGTCCGCGTCCTGCGGGACGGCTGGACCACGGTGACGGCTGACGGCAAGCTGGCCGCCCACTACGAAAATTCCATCCTCATTACCGACGGCGAGGCCGAGATCCTCACCGTCCCCGAGGGACTGTAATATGGACGACATTGCCATATCGGACATTATTGTCTCCACCGCCGGCAGGGACCAGGGGAAACTGTTCTATGTGATCGGAACAGATGGCGTGTACACCCTGATCGCCAACGGCAAAGACAGAAAGCTCGAACACCCGAAACGTAAAAAGCAGAAGCATGTTCGGTTCGTCACTCGGACAGAGTCCCGGGTCGCGGTCAAGCTGCGGACGGGAGAAAAGGTACTCAACAGCGAATTGCGCAGAGATTTGGCCGCAATCAGCCAGGCTTTGGCACAGAACCAGGAGGAGGTTAAGGAATTTTGGGAAAAGCCGATGTAATTGAACTTGAAGGCATTGTTACAGACGCCCTGCCGAATGCCACGTTCTCCGTCGATATCGGCGGCGGACACACCATTCTGGCACACATCTCCGGCAAGCTCAGAATGAACTACATCAAGATCTTGCCCGGCGACAAGGTGACAGTCCAGCTGTCGCCCTATGACCTGACGTTGGGTCGCATCACGTGGAGAAGTAAATAGACACACACGACACACGTTGTATTATGGAGGTACGATTATGAAAGTTAGACCGTCCGTGAAGCCCATGTGCGAAAAGTGCAAAGTCATCAAACGCCATGGCCGCGTAATGGTTATTTGCGAAAACCCCAAGCACAAGCAAAGACAAGGCTAATAGGAGGTGCTCAATAAGAAATGGCACGTATTGCTGGTATTGACCTGCCCCGTGAGAAGCGAATCGAAATCGGTTTGACCTATATCTACGGCATCGGCAGAAAGAGCGCGAACGACATCCTGAAGGCCGCCAATGTCAACCCTGACACCCGCGTCAAGGACCTGACCGAGGCCGAGGAAGCCGCTCTGCGTGACGTAATTGACAAGAACTACACCATTGAGGGCGACCTCCGCCGGGAAGTCGCTATGAACATCAAGCGGCTGACCGAGATCGGCTGCTACCGTGGCGTCCGCCACAGAAGAGGTCTTCCCGTCCGCGGGCAGCGCACCAAGACCAATGCCCGTACCCGCAAGGGTCCCAAGAAGACCATCGCCAACAAGAAGAAGTAAGGAGGGGAAACAGATATGGCAAAAGCTGCTGCTAAGAAAGTTGTCAAGCGCCGTCGCGAGCGCAAGAACATTGAAAAAGGTGCCGCTCATATCCGCTCCTCTTTCAACAACACCATGGTCACGATCACCGACCTGAACGGCAACGCGCTGTCCTGGGCCTCCTCCGGCGGCCTTGGCTTCCGCGGAAGCCGGAAGTCCACCCCCTACGCCGCCCAGATGTGTGCGGAGACTGCCGCTAAGGCCGCCATCGAGAACTGCGGTCTGAAGACGGTCGCCGTCTACGTCAAGGGCCCCGGCCAGGGCCGTGAGGCTGCCATCCGTGCGCTCCAGGCTGCCGGCCTGGAGGTCGTCTCCATCAAGGACGTTACCCCCATTCCTCACAATGGCTGCCGTCCTCCCAAGAGACGCCGTGTCTGATGAAGGAGGAAATGATCAATGGCTAAGAATACACAACCTGTCCTCAAGCGCTGCCGCACCCTGGGCGTTTCTCCCGCGGTCATGGGCTATGCCAAGACCTCCAAGAAGAACCCCGGCGGTCAGAGAAGAGCCAAGAAGTCCGAGTATGCCATGCAGCTGACCGAGAAGCAGAAGGTCAAGTTCGTCTACGGCATCCTGGAGAAGCAGTTCCGCGCCTACTACGAGAAGGCCGCCCGCGCCGGAGGCAACACCGGTGAGGTCCTGCTGAGCCTCATCGAGCGCCGCCTCGACAACGTGGTCTATCGCCTGGGCTTTGCCAACACCCGCCGTCAGGCCCGCCAGCTTGTCAACCACGGTCACTTCACCGTCAACGGCAAGCGCGTCAACATCCCCTCCTACATGGTTCGGGTGGGTGACGTGGTGGCTGTCTGCGAGAAGAGCGCACAGAACGCTTTCTACAAGAAGCTGAAGGAGGACGATGCCTTTATCGCCGCCCCCAAGTGGCTGGACCGGGACAAGAACACCTTACAGGGCAAGGTCCTGGCGCTGCCTGCGAGAGACGATATCGACTTCGAGATCGCTGAACACCTCATCGTCGAGTTGTACTCCAAGTAATCCATTGCCCTCGAAAAAGGTAAGCTGAAACAACTGACCGAATCGCGTTTTTACCGCAAAATTTAATAGGAGGGTAACAGTTTAATGGTAGAAATCGAAAAGCCGCGTATTGAGTGTATCGACTCTCCTGAGGACGGCTCCTACGGCAAGTACACCGTAGAGCCTCTGGAAAGAGGCTACGGCATCACCCTGGGCAACAGTCTGAGACGGATCCTTCTGTCCAGCCTGCCCGGCTGCGCCGCTACCTCCATTAAAATTGCCGGCGTCCAGCACGAGTTCTCCACGATCCCCGGCGTCAAGGAAGACGTGACCGAGATCGTCCTGAACATCAAGCGCCTGCTGGCAAAGCTGCACTGCGAAGGCGCCAAGACCGTCTACATCGACGCTGTCGGACCCTGCGAGGTGACTGCCGGCAGCATCAAGGCGGACGCAGAGGTGGAGCTCCTGAATCCCGAGCTGCACATTGCGACCCTGGGCCCCGACGCCACGCTGAACATGGAGATCACCCTGAATCACGGCCGCGGCTATGTGCGGGCCGACCACAACAAGACCCCCAACATGCCCATTGGCGTGATTCCCGTGGACTCCATCTACACCCCGGTGACAAAGGTCAACTACACGGTGGAAAACACCCGTGTCGGCAACATGACCGACTATGACAAGCTGACCCTGGAGGTCTGGACCAACCGCATCATCTCCGCCCGGGACGCCGTTTCCCTGGGCGCCAAGATCCTGACGGACCACCTGGCCCTGTTCACCGACCTCAGCGAGGCGGTAGCCAGCAAGTCTACCGTCGTGGAGCATGTGGGCGATACCCACAACAAGATGCTGGAGCTGACCATTGAGGAGCTGGACCTCTCGGTCCGGAGCTTCAACTGCCTGAAACGCGCCAATATCAACACCGTCGCGGACCTCATCGCCAAGACGGAGGAGGATATGATGAAGGTGCGGAACATGGGCAGAAAGAGCCTCGAGGAAGTCCAGAACAAGCTGGCCATGATGGACCTGTCCCTGGCCACCGAGGACTCCAGCAGCAACAATTAACGCGGACGGGAGCCGCGGAACGGCTCCCCGCATTCCTGAAGATAACTCGACACTCTGAAGAAGGAGGATAACCTGAATGTTCGGAACCCGGAAACTCGGCAAGACCAGCGCACAGCGCAAGGCCCTGCTTCGTCAGCAGGTGACTGACCTGCTGGAGTACGGCAAGCTGGAGACGACCTTCACCCGTGCGAAGGAAGTACAGCCTGTTGTTGAGAAGATGATCACCCTGGGCAAGAAGGGCGGCCTGGCGAATTACCGCAGAGCCCTTTCCTACATCACCAAGGAAGACGTGGCGAACAAGCTGTTCAAGGAAGTGGCCCCCGGCTACGCCCAGCGCAACGGCGGTTACACCCGCGTCACCCGTACCGGCCCCCGCCGCGGCGACGCCGCCGAGATGGCCGTCATCGAGTTGGTGTGATTTGTATAGAAAAACGCTCTCTGCATGACGCAGAGAGCGTTTTTCTATGGAATGCGCAGGGGTTTCCCCCTGCGCAGGCTGGTCAGCAGCCGCAGCCGCAGTTGTTGCTGCAGCCGCAGCCGTCGTTGCAGCCACAGTTGTTGTTGCAGCCACAGCCGTTGTTGCAGCCACAGCCGTTGTTGCAGCCGCAGCCGTTGAAGCCGCCGCAGCCCAGGAGCAGGACGATCACGATGATGATCCACCAGCCGCCGTTGAAACCGTTATTGCACATATTGCTACCTCCTGCAAAAGATGGCACGCAGACCGCCGCGCAGGATGCCCGGCAGGTTCTGCTCAGTCCATTGTATGCGGGAACCGGTCAGATGTGAAAAGCGGAAAAAGTAAGAGGTAAGAAGTAAGAGGTAAAAGGTAAGAAGTACCGGCACATTTACTTCTTACCTCTTACTTCTTACTTTTTACTTACGGAAACAGCTCATCCAGGGTTCCGAAGCGGTAGCCCATCGCCTCCCATTTGCACAGCAGCTCGTCTAAAATCTCCGCGTTGGTGGCTGAGGTGGAGTGCAGCAGCACCACAGCGCCGTTGTGGACCCGGCCCAGGAGCTTTGCAAAGGCCTCCTCCCGGCTGGGCTGCTCGTCCTGCTTCCAGTCTACATAGGCCAGGGACCAGAAGACCGTCCGATAGCCCAGGTCCTTCGCCATTTCCAGATTCCGCTCCGAGTAGATGCCCCGGGGCGGGCGGTAGTATTTGGGCATTGGCGCCCCCACCGCGGCCTCGTAGGCAGCCGCCGTGTCCGCCAGCTCCTGCTCGAAGGTGGCCCGGTCCCCGATGCGGTCCATGTCCCAGTGGTGCCAGGTGTGGTTGCCCACGATGTGGCCCTCCGCCGCCATCCGCCGCACCAGCTCCGGGTTCTGCTGGATGTAGGTCCCCACCACGAAAAAGGCTGCCGGAGCCTTGTGCTTCTTCAGCACGTCTAAAATCGCAGCCGTGTGGCCGTTCTCATAGCCCGCGTCGAAGGTCAGATAGAGGGTCGGCGTCTGCTTGTCGCCGACGAACACCGCATCATAAGCGCACAGCTCCTCCTCCGTGGCGTTCCCCACGGGGCTCTCCCCTGCCTGGGGGAAGCTGAGCCCCCAGGAGGCCGCCTCCACCGCCTCGTCCCGCCCGGCGACCCAGGTCCCCACCGCCAGCACCAGCAGCAGAAGGACCCCGACCCCCGCCAGCCGCACCCGATATGTGTTTTCCATTTTAATGCCTCCTATAAGGTTTCTAAAACAGACTATGATTCAGCACAAGAAAATAGACGATGCTTCAAAAAAGGAGAAAACTCGGTTGACATATCACTGTTATGTTGTTGTAATAAATCAGGTTTGTCTGAGAAAACACAAAGATTTGAAAACAAAAAGAATAGCAAGACGCCTATATACAAATTGGTAATACATAAGCGTCTTGCTATAATTATTATATAGATTTCAAAATTTATGAATAGGATATATTTCCGTTTACGTCACAGGTTAAAGTCATGGTAAACTGTTTAACAAGTGGTCGTAAAATTCTCATTTTTTTCTCCTCTTTATGTGGTAGTGGGAACTATTTCGATAGCTTCGGTACTTTCTTCGATAATAACAGAATCAACAACTCTAAATGGTGTTTCTGAAACGACTCTTGCACAAATAATACAGAATAATACGCTGAACAACAAGACTGATATTATTATGATTTTATGCACCGCCCTGCCTCTTCTATAATGTTCTTGCTCCTCTATCTTAACCCTTTGTAAGAGAGAGTATGCCATATCTGATGGAGTGCCAAGAGATGAAATGAGGTCCGCTCTAGAGCACTCGGCATTGTCATGTCGTATTAGTAAAAGAATACCGTCCAACTCGGCAAGAAGATTGGTTCTGATTTTGGGAGAACAGAAAAGCAAACGCTTAACCTCGCGCCTATAACGAGTAATTTCATTCATTAATCGTTTAACTCCTTTTTGTCCAGTATCGCAGAAATACCACTAATCATCCGGTGATATAGTTGCTCTAATTCATTAAGATATTTGCGACCGAAATCTGTAATTTGATAGTATTGCCTACGCCTTCCATCTGGAGCAAGCCGTTTTCTGACTTCGGTCAAATAGCCATTATCCAGCAGTCTGTAGATAGCAGCGTATGGAAATACTATGGTTATAACTCCGCCGCTCCGTCGCGCTATTTCTTCTGAGATTTCCCCAATATAACATTCCCGCTCAGATAGAATCTTGAGAACCAAAAACTCAGTTACAGCCTTTTTTAGGTTTTCCTCCAAAGGGATGCATGAGCTATCAAATGATGAGTAATTCACTGATATTACCACTTTCAATTTTAGTCGTATCTATTCAGTCGCCGTAGGGGCCGATGCCTACATCGGCCCTACCTCCCGACTGCTGCCTGCAAACGAGGGCGGATGTGGGCATCCGCCCCTACGAAAAAGGGGGCGACTGAATAGATACTTTTAGTCAAATATATTATACAACAAAATTATCATTCGTCAATAAAAACTTTATCAAAAAAATATTACATATAAAATAAAATTTTGTATTGACAAATAAAAGAATACGGTATATATTGGTTTTGCAAATATTTTGTATTTCACTAATGTTATTTGGAGGATTGACGGTATGAAAAAAATTATTGTTGGTATCATAAGCTTACTATTGCTTATACCCGTCTGCACTGTGGCAAAGGCTACCGAATATGTTTATGAAGATGTGCCGACTGAAAGCTGGTATGCACAGAGTGTATACTATTGTGCTGAGCAAGGTCTCATGGTAGGCGAAACGGAACAATTATTTTCCCCACAAGGCAAAATGACAAGAGCAATGTTTATTGTTGTTCTTTACAGAATCGCAGGTGAGCCTTATGTAGAGTTAATTGAGGATCCATTTACGGATGTTAGAGCGGGAAGCTATTATGAGAATGCTGTAAAATGGGGAATTCAGATTGGAATTGTTTCTGGAATTACACCTACACAATATGGGCCTAGAGAGCCTATCACCCGGCAAGACGCAGCATGCCTTTTGGAGCGATTTTTAACAGCAACAGAGTGTCATGCTTTTGACGGCAAGCCTGAAGCGGAACTTGCGTATTTAGATGCAGAATACATCTCAGATTATGCTTACGAATCGGTTATGAGTATCACACATAAGTCTCTAATGCGAGGCTTTCCGGACTGCACCTTCCGACCAAAGAGTAATTTGACTCGCGCAGAGGCAGCGGTTTTGTTCTGTAAGCTGTTTCGTGCAATCTCCGAATGATTCAAGTATATTTTCCCGGCAGTCACAATTTCCGTTGTGGAAAGACTGCCGGGATAATTTTTTGTCAACCCGGAATGTTGCACGAAATTTTCGGTGGAAAACTATGTGGATTATGGGGAAAAATGCTTTTTTGCCCAAAGACGAAAAAAGCCCTTGCGCTTTTGCCCGTTCCGTGTTATTATGTAGCAAGCTAAACGTAGCAAGCTAAATAAACGAATCGAAAGGGGGAAGCGGAATGAACCCCGAACAGGCCCTCGGGCCTCGTATCAAGCGCATCAGCACGGCCATTGACCGCAAGCGGACCCGGGATTTGGAGGACCTGGACCTGACCTCCTCCCAGGGCATGGTGCTGGGCTACCTGGTCCGCAGCCGGGAGCGGCGCATTTCGCCCGGGGACATTGGCCGCCACTTCGGCCTGAGCCACCCCACCGTGACGGGCATCCTCCAGCGGCTGGAGGCCAAGGGCTTCGTGGCCTACGCCGACGACCCGGCGGACCGCCGCCGGAAGAACGTGGCGGTGACGGAGCGGGCTCTGGACTGTCACGCCCGCATCCGGGAGCGCTTCGCCGAGACCGAGGCGCGGCTGACCGAGGGGCTCAGCGAGGCCCAGCGGGAGCAGCTTTTGGCCCTGCTGGACCGGGTTTTGCAAAACATGGACGCGGGCTGCGCGTCCCGTCCAAAGGAGGAAACGACCCCATGATCAAGAAAATGATCTCCTGCATCCGGGAGAACCGTCTGCACACCATCCTGACGCCCCTGTTCATGGTGGGCGAGGTGGGCTTAGAGTGCACCCTGCCCATGATCACAGCCAAGCTCATCAACGCCCTCGAGGACGGGGCCGATATGTCCCTGATCCTCCAATATGGCGGCATTCTGATCCTGATGGCGATGTGCTCCATGAGCTGCGGCATCCTGTCGGGCTGGTTCGCGGCCTCCGCCGCGGCGGGCTTCTCCAAGAACCTGCGCCACGACCTCTTTGCCAAGGTGCAGAGCTTCTCCTTCGCCAACATCGACAAATTCTCCACCGCTTCCCTGGTGACGCGCCTGACCACCGACGTGACCAACGTGCAGATGGCCTTTATGATGATCATCCGCACGGCGGTCCGCTCGCCGCTGATGCTGATCTTCGCGGTGATCATGTCCGTCAACATGGGCGGCTCCATCGCCCTGGTCTTCTTCGTGGTCATCCCCATCCTGGGCTTCGGCCTGATCTATATCGCCAGGCGGGCCATGCCCCTGTTCAAGGCCGTCTTCAAGAAGTACGACAAGCTGAACAACTCCGTCCAGGAGAACGTCAAAGGGATGCGGGTCGTCAAGAGCTTCGTCCGGGAGGAATATGAGAAGCAGAAGTTCGGCGCCGCCTCCGAGGACGTGCGCAACGACTTCACCCGGGTCGAAAAGCTGCTGGCTATCAACAACCCCCTGATGCTGCTGTCTATGTACATCTGCATGATCCTGATCCCCCTGCTCTCCGCCAAGCTCATCATCTCCTCCGGCGGCACCCAGATGCAGGTGGGCGACCTGGCCTCCCTGATCACCTACGCCATGCAGATCCTCATGAGCCTGATGATGCTCTCCATGATCTTCGTCATGATCACCATCTCCGGCGAGGGCGCCCGGCGTATCGCGGAGGTCCTGGACACCGAGACCAGCCTCCAGAACCCGGAGCCCGGCGTGCGGAAGCTGAAGGACGCCGCGGGCAGGCCCGTGGAGCTGAGGGTCCCCGTCACGGAGGTGGCGGACGGCTCTATCGACTTTGAGAACGTGAGCTTCAAGTACAACCAAGAGGCCAAGGCCTACGCCCTGGCGGACGTGAACCTCCACATCAAGCCAGGTCAGACCGTGGGCATCTTAGGCGGCACCGGCTCTTCCAAGACCACCCTGATCCAGCTCATCTCCCGGCTCTACGACGTGACCGAGGGCAGCGTCCGGGTGGGCAAGATCGACACGCGGCTCTACGACATGGAGGTCCTGCGCAGCCAGGTGGCCGTGGTCCTGCAAAAGAACGTCCTCTTCTCCGGCACCATTGCCGAGAATCTGCGTTGGGGCGACCCCGACGCCAGCGACGAGGAGCTGGTCCGGGCCTGCAAGCAGGCCCAGGCCCACGAGTTCATCATGGCGAATCCCGAGGGCTATGACCGTTACATCGAGCAGGGCGGCGCCAACGTCTCCGGCGGCCAGAAGCAGCGGCTCTGCATCGCCCGGGCCCTGCTGAAGAAGCCGAAGATTTTGATCCTGGACGACTCCACCTCCGCGGTGGACACCCAGACCGACGCCCTGATCCGCAAGGCCTTCCGGGAGGAGCTGCCGGACATCACCAAGCTCATCATCGCCCAGCGCGTGGCTTCCGTCCAGGACGCCGACTTGATCCTGGTCATGGACAACGGCCGCGTCGTGGCCCAGGGCACCCACGAAGAGCTCCTGGCGACCAACGAGATCTACCAGGAGGTCTACTACTCGCAGACGAAGGGAGGGGACGACAATGGCTAAGCCCATGCCGATGCGCGGACCGGGCCGGGGCATGGCCCCCGGCGGCGACATGCCCAAGGCCCGCAAGGGCACCCTCCCCCGGGTCGTGAAGCTGCTGATGGAGGACTATAAATGGCTCTTCCTGCTGGCAATGCTGCTGATGACCCTCTACTCCCTGGGCAACATCACGCCTTCCATTTTCATCAAGAAGATCTCCGACATCATCCTCGGCTTCACCAAGGGCGCCTCCTGGGAGGAGGCCAGACCGGAGATCCTCTCCGTCTTAGTGGTGATGGTGGTCCTGCTGGTTTCCACCATCGTCTGCAACTTCTTCTATGCCCGCATTATGGCCGTCGTCACCCAGGGCTTCCTGGACAAGATGCGCAAGCGCATGTTCAACAAGATGCAGGCCCTGCCCATCAAGTACTTCGACGCCCACGGCCACGGCGATATCATGTCCCACTACACCAACGACATCGATACTCTGCGCCAGCTGGTCAGCCAGAGCATCCCCCGGCTGCTCCAGTCCGGCGTCATGCTGGTGGGGATGCTGGGCATCATGCTCTGGTATTCCATGAACCTGATGCTGGTGGTGCTGGTGGCGGTCTTCGGCATGAGCTTTGCCGTCAAGCACATCGGCGGCAAGTCCGCCTCCAATTTCATCCGCCAGCAGAAGGCCATCGGCAAGTTAGAGGGCTTCGTGGAGGAGCTGATGAACGGTCAGAAGGTGGTCAAGGTCTTCTGTCACGAGGAAGCCAGCCAGGCGGACTTCGACAAGGTCAACGCCGAGCTCTGCGAGGCTGCCACCAAGGCCACCCGCTTCGCCAACATCTTAGGCCCCGTCATGGGCAACATCGGCAATATGCTCTATGTGCTGATCGCCATCGTGGGCTCCGCCTTCATCACCCTGAAGACCCCCAACGCCTCCCTGTCGGGCCTCTTTTACGGGACCTTCGGCACGGTGCTGGAGCTCTCCGTCGTCATCTCCTTCCTGAACATCGCCAAGCAGTTCACCGGCCAGGTCAACGGCATCGCCCAGCAGTTCAACTCCATCGTCATGGCCCTGGCAGGCGCGGACCGCATCTTCCGCCTTATGGACGAGGAGCCTGAGGCCGACGAGGGCTATGTCACCCTGGTCAACGCCGAGGAGCTGCCCGACGGCAGCCTCCGGGAGGCCGACCACCGCACCGGCGTCTGGGCCTGGCGGCACCCCCACAAGGCCGACGGCACCGTGACCTTCGAGCGGCTCCGGGGCGACGTGCGGATGTTCGATGTGGACTTCTCCTACGTGGAGGGCAAGAAGGTCTTGGAGGACATCACCCTCTGGGCCGAGCCCGGCCAGAAGATCGCCTTTGTGGGCGCCACCGGCGCGGGCAAGACCACCATCACGAATCTGATCAACCGCTTCTACGACATCGAGGACGGCAAGATTCGCTACGACGGCATCAACATCACCAAGATCAGGAAGCCGGACCTGCGGCGCTCCTTAGGCGTGGTGCTCCAGGACGTGAACCTCTTCACCGGCACCGTCATGGACAACATCCGCTACGGCAAGTTAGACGCCACCGACGAGGAGTGCATCCGGGCCGCCAAGCTGGCCAATGCCCACGACTTCATCTCCCGTTTGCCCCAGGGCTACGAGACCATGCTGACCTCCAACGGCGCCAACCTCTCCCAGGGCCAGCGGCAGCTCCTGTCCATTGCCCGGGCCGCCGTGGCGGACCCCCCGGTCATGATCCTGGACGAGGCCACCTCCTCCATCGACACCCGCACCGAGGCCCTGGTCCAGCAGGGCATGGACGCCCTGATGCACGGAAGGACGGTCTTCGTCATCGCCCACCGGCTCTCCACGGTCCGCAACGCCGACGCCATCATGGTCCTGGACCACGGCAAGATCATCGAGCGGGGCTCCCACGCGGACCTCATCGCCCAGAAGGGCACCTACTACAAGCTCTACACCGGCGCCTTCGAGCTGGAATAATGCAGAACCCCTCCCCGGCAGCCGCCGGGGAGGGGAAAACGCCTCGTCCCATGCAAGTTATGCGCCCCTCCGCTGCAAGCTGTGCGGAGGGGCTTGCTTTTTTTCTGCGTCTCTGTATAATGAAGGCAAGGAAGGAGGGATGCGTATGAAGCTGCGATTGGCTGTCAGCGAGGAGCGCTATGAGGCCCTGGCCCAGGCGCTGACCCGCGCCGGCTTCGAGCTGGACGACGACGCGGAGCTGGTGCTGCTGGAAAACGACCGCTTTCCCCAATACCTGCCCGTCCGGGACAGGGACGGCGGGCGGCTGCACCTGGCAGTGGAGGAGATCGTCTACATCGAATCCCTGGGCCATACGGTGACGGTCCACACTGCCGACGGAGCCTACCAGACCGCGGACCGGCTCTATCAGCTCTGTCTGCTGCTGGACCCCAAGCAGTTCCTGCGCATCAGCAACTCCGTCATCATTCAGCGGAGCAAGGTCAAAAAGATCCTGCCGTCCCTGTCCATGAAATTTGTGCTGGTGCTGGCGGACGGCGCACGGGTGGACGTGACCCGGACCTATTATAACAGCTTCAAGGAATTTTTCGGTATTTAAGGAGGTGTGCAGTATGGGCAGCATGGAAGAGAGCGGCGTCTTCTTCAATTTCTCTGGGATCGTTGTGGTGTTCGCGGCGCTGCTGGCCTTGGCCGGGGTCGCCTACCTGCTCTATTATTTCTTCTATCTCAAGCGCGTCAACCGCGCCCTGAAAAAGGCCGGGCACAACTGGCCCATCGCGGAGCCCCGGCTGGCCGCCAAGGTCATCCTGGGCATCGGCGCCGCCGCCTGTGTGCTGGGGCTCCTGTTCTGGACCTGGCGCCTGCAGGACCGTCTTGATGATATGGTCGAGAGCGAAGAAAGCCTGCGCTATGAGGTGGCGAATCTGCGAACGGAGGCCGAGCGCCGGCATCAGGAGCTCTTAGAGGAGATCCGGGCGGGAAACAGCCAGTTTTCCAATTGCAGCTATCACGTTCAGAAGGCGGACATCCCCGGAAAGGAGCTGACGGTCCGGCTGACGGCAGTGCCGAAGGAGCTGAGCGAGACCGCCGAGGCGTCCCTGTCCGTGGGAGGTCAAACGGTGCCCCTGGATTGGAACGGCGGAGGCTTCTTTGAGGGGAGCTTCCCGCTGGACCCCTTTGGGCCGCTGGAGCAGGAGGCCGTGCTCTCTGTGACGGACGGCGGCGTCACCCGGAGCGAAGCTGTCCGCATCGACCTGAGCGACTGGCGCGGCAGCTATTTCCCGGAGGTATGGACGTACTGGGAAAACTATGAGCTTACGACGCTGGACAACGATCAAATCGCGTTGGATTGCGTCGCCAGTGTGCACGTCAGTTATGAAAGAGCTTCGTCCCTGCGGAGCATGAAGTTCGTGGTGCGGCAGGACGGCAGCGTCCTGCGGGAGGAGTCCTGTTTCAGCCAGTTGATGCAGGGCTATGAGGCCTCGGTGGACTGCGGCGGGCAATTCGAGCGCGGGAAGGATACGCTGCTCCTGCTTCAATTTGAGGACGGCCACGGCTACATCCACGAGCGCTGTCTTCTGAACATCCTGCCGGACGGGACCGTATCAGAGGGTTTCCAGGGCGAATGGCTCTATGACGAGGCATATAATTTCCTGGGGATCCTCTCGGATTAATGAAAAGTTTATCCTCCGGACCGGAACTTTTTCGGAAAAGCATCGTCTAATCAAACGAAGCGAACCAAAAAAGCAATTGAAGGAGGAACGAATTATGAAGAAGAAGCTTTTCAGAACCCTGGCCTGCGCCCTGGCGCTGCTGCTCCTGGTTGGCTGCGCCGCCACGGAGGCCGTCAAGGACGGGGCGCAGTATCCCGCCGAAACCGCCGCGGCCGGTATGAACTACTACAGAACCGACGCGCTGGCGGAGGCTCCAGAGGCCATGTACTATGCCGGCGGGATGCCGGAGGGAGAACCCGAACCCGACTGGAACACCGAGGAATACGACTACATGAAGGAGAACGGCTTTGTGGCCGTCTCAGCCCAGCCCTTTGCCACCTTCGCCGCCGACGTGGACACCGCGGCCTACGCCAACCTGCGCCGTCAGCTCAACAACGGCGAGACCGTGCGGCCCGACTCCGTGCGGGTGGAGGAAATGATCAACTACTTCCGCTACGACTACCCCCAGCCCCAGGCGGGCGAGCCCTTCTCCGTCACCACGGAGATCGCGCCCTGTCCCTGGAACGAGCAGACGAAGCTGCTCTCCGTGGGCCTTCAGGCCAAGGACCTGGACCGAGCCGAGATGCCCCGCTCCAACCTGGTCTTCCTGATCGACGTGTCCGGCTCCATGGACTATGAGAACAAGCTGCCCCTGGTGCAGCGCTCCTTCCTGACCCTTGTAGAGAACTTAGGCGAGGGGGACGTGGTCTCCATCGTCACCTACTCCGCCGGGGAGCGGGTGGTGCTGGACGGGACCCCCGCCGAGAACCGGCAGGAGATCATGGGGGCCATCGAGAGCCTGCAAGCCAGCGGCAGCACCAACGGCGAGAAGGCCATCCAGATCGCCTACGACCTGGCCCAGAAGCACTACATCGAGGGCGGCGTCAACCGCGTCATTATGGCGACGGACGGCGACTTCAACGTGGGCGCCTCCAGCGAGAGCGAGCTGACCCGCCTGGTCCAGAGCAAGGCGGCCAACGGCCTCTTCCTCTCGGTGCTGGGCTACGGCATGGGCAACTACAAGGACAACCGGCTGGAGTCCATGGCGGACAACGGCAACGGCAACTACGCCTACATCGACAGCATCGACGAGGCCCGGAAGGTCCTGGTCTCCGAGGCCGGCGGCACCCTCTTCACCGTGGCGAAGGACGTGAAGCTCCAGGTGGAGTTCAATCCCGCCGCCGTCAAGGGCTACCGTCTCATCGGCTATGAGAACCGGGTCATGTCCGCCTCCGACTTTGCCGACGACACCAAGGACGGCGGCGAGATCGGCGCGGGCCACCAGGTCACGGCCCTCTTCGAGATTGTCCCCGTGGATTCGGACTTCGAGGTCCCCGCGCCGGAGTCCCGCTACGGCAGCGACAAGGACGCCGACGGGGCGGAATTCGCCGGGGAGTTCTGTGTCGTGAACATCCGCTGCAAGGAGCCGGAGGGCACCGAGAGCCGCCTGCTGAGCTATCCCGTGGACACGGCCTCTCTCCGGGACAGCATGAGCGAAAATCTGACCTGGGCCGCAGGCCTGGCGGAGACGGCCATGCTGCTCAAGAACTCTGAGTACAAGGGGACCTCCTCCTACGAGGGCGTCCGGGAAATGTTGGAGGACATTGCCAACGACGACTTCCGGCAGGAGTTCCTGCGCCTGCTGGACAAAATGGATTGATTCCAAAATAGAAATCCGCCCCCCCGTGGGGGCGGATTTCTATTCTCTCTGAGGGGCCTCAGTGGGGCAGCAGGGCCTGGCCGGTCACGGTGCGGTACAGGAAGAGGACGATGTTGACCCGGGGGCAGTCCGCCTTCGGGGAGAAGGTGGTGGCGGAGGTGCCGTTGTCGATGCCGTTTTGCAGGGCCCAGAGCATCGCCTTGTAATAGTAGGCGTCGGATTTCACATCGGTGAAGGGGACGGTCTGGCTGCTGACCGCAGGAGAGCCCACGGCGCGGTAGAGGAAGGTCAGGATGTCAGCCCGGGAGCAGAGCTGCTTGGGGCTGAAGTGGGTGTCGTCGGTGCCGTAGGTGATGCCGTTCTCCACGGCCCAGAGAATGGGCTTGTAGTAGTAGGCGTCGGCCCGCACGTCCACAAAGGGGTTGGTGGTGGTCGTCGGCTCCGGACAGCCCTTGGCCCGCCAGAGGAAGGTGACGGCCATTGCCCGGTCCAGGGTCTCCCGGGGCTTCAGATGGGTCTCATCCACACCGTAGAGGACCTGGGGGCTGGCGGTGCAGGCCCAGGCCACGGCGTAGTATTCGTCGTAGCTCAGAGAGCCTAAGTCGATGAAGCCGGTGACAGGGTCCGGGTCGCCGTCGGGGGAGAGATGCATCTTGTTGACAATGTGGTTGTATGAGCGAATCCGGCTTTGTTCGGTGCTTGTTCCGCAGCCGAGAACGGCATCGTGCAGCTCATTGAGGGAATCAAAGGTGTCGCCATCCGAGAAACCCTTGTAATTCCGAACCTTCCGAATGAAAATCGCGGCGCTGCCGCTGCCGAAGGTGTTGTCAATGCCGCAGTAGTAGAGCAGAGCGGCTTCGCTTCGGATGCCCAGTTCCCAGCCGTTCACGAGCTGATCGTAAATCCACTCCCAGGCATACTCTTCCTGACACTGTTTGCCGACCTCGGAGCCGATCAAGGTTTTAACGCGGGCGGCTTCGCTACTAGACAGTGTGCGGGACTTCCAACCGGTCTTATCATTATAGACGACCTGCTTCGTAAGTACTTCGTTGTAGAGGGCGTCTCCCAGGGTCGCACGGGAGAAGGCCGGAGCGGCGGTGCAGATCATCTTCAGCAGCTTCAGCGCGTTCATCCCGTGCCACTGCACGAAACCTATACTCAGGGCGCCGCCATCGTTTGAAACCACGGCGTCGTATGGACCCTCCAGAACCATGTACATACTTCTGCAATCCTGGTAGAACTGGGCGTAATCAATGAACTCCTCCATTGGCCGGGCTTCCGCGGAAACCGTGGGAAGCAGGCAGGCGAAGAGGCAGAGGACCAGGAGAACGGCGATGATTCGTTGTTTCATAAGTACCTCACTTTCAGTTGGACGGCGGCTTGACCCGCCGGAATTGATACCATTTGGTATCAATTCGTAACCATTTTATCATATACATTGAAAATATGCAAGAAAAATTTTTCAAAAACACAGAAAAAACACGAAAAAACTTAGGAAAAATAAGGTTTTCTGCTGATTTTTTGGGGAAAAGCAACAATTACAAAGCGGTAACAAATCGTAAGAATTGCATAAACGCCACAAGATATAGTAGCAGGAGCGCCAGCGGCGGGGCAGATATGCGGCGCCGCGGGCTTTTCCGGGGAAAGCGGCGGCTGTCCCCGGAAACCGGGGCCGCGGTGGAAAAAATCAGAATATTTTTTGAAAATTCGTTCATCCTATAGGTATCATAGCAGAAAGAGGGGGCAAAATCCCGTGAAAAAGCTCGTTTGGCTGCTGCTGGCAGTGTTGATTTTGGGGGCGCTGGACCTGCTGCCCTTTGAGAGCAGGGAGGTCTCTGCCCTCCTGCCCGTGAAGACCATCCTCGTCATGCGCTCCGGTGAGGAATACACCGTGGACGTGGGGGCCGGGGTCCGGGCCGTGGGGCAAAGCCTGAAGGAGGCCCTGCGGCGGCTCTGTGAGGAGAGCCCAGGGGAGGTCTTTCTGCCCACGGCGGAGCAGGTGGTGCTGACAGAGCCCGACGACGAGGCGATAGAGGCCGTGGCAGAGGAGACGGCCTTCCGCCCCGCTGCCGGGATCTGCGTGACGCCGGACGCGGACCCGGACGTGGAGGCCCTGGGGCGGTATCTGGAGGCGCACCCCCTGGACTATACGGTGCTGGACCTGCGGGCGGCTCTGTTGGAGGGGCGGAAGCCGGAGCTGCCGGTGGTCCGGGCCGTGGACGGAGGCTGGCGCGTTGAGAAATGAGCCTGGGCGGCTCTCCCCCCGCCAGCTGGGGGCCCTGGCCCTGACGGCGTCGGAGCTCCCGATCTTCCGGGTCTGCGTCCGGCTGAGCTGGCCCTGGGTCCTCCTGGGGGGCGGGGCGGCAGCAGGCCTGCTCTCCCTGCTGACGGCCCGCAGGAACCGGCGCAGGGCTCCTCGGGGGAACGACCGCCGCGCCGGGACCGGGCGGCGGTGGCCGGTGCTGCTCCTGCCCCTGGTCCCCCTGGCAGCCCGGGAGGCGATCTATTCCTTCCCGGAGACCGCCGACAGCCTGCTGGCCGCGCTCCTGGTGCTGGCCCTGGCCTTTGCGGCGGCCTGGCAGGGGGCGGAGGCCGCGGGCCGCTGCGCGGGCATCCTGCTCCCGGTGACGGCGGCCCTCTGCGGCGGGGTCCTGGTGTTCAGCCTGCCGGGGCTCCGCTGGGAGTGGCTGCGTCCCGCAGGCAGCCCGGCCCAGGCGACGGCGGCCTTTGCAGTCCTGCTGCTGCCGGGGGCGGCCCTGGCGCTGGAGCCCGCCCTGGAGCCCGGCGCCCGGCTGCCCCACTGGCCCTGGTGGTCCGGGGCGGCGGCTGCCGCGGCGGCCTCCGCCGTGACGGCGGGGATCCTCTCGCCGGAGCTGGCAGCGCAGCCCGAGGCCTTCCGCACCCTGGCTCGGGGCGTGTCGGTGCTGGGGGTGATGCGCCGCTTTGAGGCCCTGGTGAACGGGGCCATGCTGATGGCCGGCTTCTGCCTCTGCACCCTGCTTCTGCGGGCGGTTTTCACGGAGCTGCAAGGGAAAGCGGCAGAAAAATCGGGCGGAAAAAAATTTTGAAAAAAAGCAAAAAAAGGCTTGACAAATGGGGAACTTGGTGCTAATATATGCGAGCGCACTGCGGAAGGGGCCCTGCTCCGCCGGGTGAAAAGAAAAAAGTTTCGAGAAATCGAAAAAAGTTCTTGACAAACGGAACGCAACGTGCTATCATATAACAGTCGCTGCGGTTGAGGGAAACCGATGAAACCACAGAGATTTTATATAGGCTGCAAGGCCGATGTACCTTGAAAATTAAACAACGAAAACATGAACAAACACCATGTCAAACAAAAAAGTGAGCGATGATGAATCGCGCACAAACGTTGCAAAAGTCAACGAAATTTCTTGAGTAGCTTAGGCAAATTCAAGATAAGATGATG
>JAFRPC010000021.1 GCA_017429325.1 Oscillospiraceae bacterium
GCCCCTCATCCGTCAGCCCTTCGGGCTGCCACCTTCCCCCGAGGGGGAAGGCTCCGGGACGTGGCGGTTGTCCCACGCCCCTCATCCGTCAGCCCTTCGGGCTGCCACCTTCCCCCGAGGGGGAAGGCTCCGGGACGTGGCGGTTGTCCCACGCCCCTCATCCGTCAGCCCTTCGGGCTGCCACCTTCCCCCGAGGGGGAAGGCTATAAGGTAGGTTCTATTTTAATACAAAAAGCAAAAGATGTCAATTTCTAAAAACTTGTTATCAAATTGTAAAAAAAGTTGGTGCAATTTCGCCGGGTTTGTGGTATAGTAAAATAAGACAAATATGGGAAGGGGAGAACCCTATGAAGCTCAACTATAGGCGAACGATTTTCGTTGGTTTTGCGTTCTTTCTGATCTGCGCCTTCTGGCAGGCCTATGACAACACCGTGCCGCTGATCCTCACCAACAAATTCGGTATGCCCCAGACCTATTCCGGCGGCGTCATGACCATCGACAACGTGCTGGCCCTGTTTATGCTGCCCCTCTTCGGCGCCATCTCGGACCGCTGCCATTCCAGGCTTGGCCGCCGGACGCCCTTCATCTTAGTGGGCACGGTGATCGCGGTGGTGTTCTTCGTTCTCCTGGCCTTTGCGGACATTGCCCAGCTCAAGAATATCTCCGAGGTCGCCTCCATTGACGACCCGGCTGCCCTCTCCACGATTTATGAGACCCAGAAGGACACGGAGCTGAAGACCCCCTACAATGAGAATTACCGCTTGGGAGAGCTCTTCACCGAGGAGGAGTTTTTGGAGATCCCCTCTCAGCTCTATTTAGACGGCAACGCCGACATTCAGACGCCCTCCGGCGAGACCCTGAAGCTCGCCCAAATCGTCAACCTGGAGGACTTTATGCAGCTTCCGGCCTCGGTCCTCCTTCCCGGCAGTGAGGGGACCATCGGCGAGACCCTCCAGCGGGACACCATCGTCCAGCAGCAGCACCAGCTTATTTTTACCGGCGACGGACTGCTGGCCTGCACCGCCGACAGCCAGACCGGCAAGGCCTATGTCCTGCGGGAGCGCTTCCTGGCCCCGGAGGCGGAGGAGGAAGCCGAGACCCTGCTGCGGCACAAGCTGGGCAAGGCCTTTGTGAATCCCCACTATACCGACTATGTGGTGCCCGCCAGACAGGCCTATGCCTGGAACGTCACCAAGACCAACCCGACGCCGCTGATCCTCTTTATGGCCCTGCTGCTGGTGGTGCTGGTGGCGATGTCCGTCTTCCGCAGCCCGGCGGTGGCCCTGATGCCCGACGTGACCATCAAGCCCCTGCGCTCCAAGGCCAACGCCGTCATCAACCTCATGGGCAGCGCGGGCGGCATCCTGGTGTTGGGCTTAGGCATGGTCTTTGCCACCAGCGCCGTGGGCAACTCTCTGATGAGCTATCTGGGCTACTTCGGCGCTGTGGCCGGTATCATGATCCTGGCCCTGCTGATCTTCCGGGCGAAGGTCCGGGAGCCGGAGTTCGCCGCGGAAATGGCGGCGGACACCCTGAAGTACGGCATCGAGGAGGGGGAGGAGGACCTGTCCGGCTCCCGGAAGCTCTCCAAGGCGGAGCGGAGGTCCCTGATCTTCCTGCTGGCCTCCATTGTCCTCTGGTTCATGGGCTATAACGCCATCACCTCCAAGTATTCCGTCTACGCCAGCAACGTCCTGCACAAGGACCACAACCTGACCCTGATCATCGCCCAGGCGGCAGCCATTCTCTCCTACCTGCCGGTGGGCCTGCTGTCCTCCAAGCTCGGGCGGAAGAAGATGATCCTCGCGGGCATCGTGATTCTGACGACCTCCTTCTTCATCGCCTCCTTCCTGCGGGAGAGCAGCCCCACGATGCTGATGAACGCGATGTTCGTCCTGGCCGGGATCGGCTGGGCCACCATCAACGTCAACTCCTTCCCCATGGTGGTGGAGATGAGCAAGGGCAGCAACATCGGCAAATACACCGGCATCTACTACACGGCCTCTATGGCCGCCCAGACCGTGACGCCCTGGATCTCCGGCTTCTTTATGGACAAGCTCGGCATGATGACCTTCTTCCCCTATGCGACCATCTTTGCCGGTCTTGCCTTTGTGACGATGATGTTCGTCAAACACGGCGACAACAAGCCCACTGCAAAAACCGGCCTCGAGGCTTTGGATGTGGAGGATTGAGCTTATGCGTACTGTATTGATTGTTTTCCTGGTTCTGTGCCTGTTCGCCCTGCTGCTGGCGGGCCTGTACATGCTCAGCATGATGACCAAGCGCCGCCCCAAGAGCGGCTTCTATGCCAAATTGGGCGACTGCCACTATGCCCACCGGGGCCTCCACGCCATCCAGTCCGGCATTCCCGAGAACTCCATCCGGGCCTTCCGCCTGGCCGCCAACAACAGCTACGGCGCGGAGCTGGACGTGCGCATGAGCCGGGACGGGCGGCTGGTGGTCATGCACGACGAGAGCCTCAAACGGACCACCGGCGCCAACGCCTCCGTCAGCGCCGTCACCACCCAGGTCCTGAACCAGCTCACCCTGGAGAACACCCGGGAAAAGGTCCCCTACCTGGAGGATGTGCTGCCCCTGTTCAGCGGCAAGACCCCGCTGCTCATCGAGCTCAAGCCCGAGAACGGCAACCACGAGGAGCTGACCCGCCGGGTCTGCAACCTCCTCAAGCAGTACCCGGAGCTGGACTACATGATCGAATCCTTCGACCCCCGGGTCCTGATGTGGCTGCGCAAGCACCGCCCCGACATCATCCGGGGCCAGCTCTCCGAGAACTTCTTCAAGGACGAGCTCTGCACCCTCAGTCCCGTGATGCGCTTCCTGATGTCCAACATGATGGCGAACTTCCTGACCCGGCCCGATTTCATCGCCTACAAGTTCGAGGACCGGGAGGACCTGGCCCCCGGCCTGTGCCGGAAGCTCTGGGGCCCCCAGTTTATCTGGTGGGTCGTCCCCTCCCAGGAGGAGGCCAACCCCCTGATCGAGCAGGGCGACATGCTCATCTTCGAGGGCTTCGCCGCCAAATAAATGAAAAAAACCGGAATACCCTCTTGATTTTTGGGAAAAACCTATTATAATCATAGGCAAATCACCACAAAAAGGAGAAATATAAAAATGGCAAAGATCGAAAAAGACACCATCATCGGCGACGTGCTGGACATCGCCCCCGAGACCGCGCCCCTGTTTATGGCCATCGGAATGCACTGCCTGGGCTGCCCCGCCTCCCGGGGCGAGACCGTGGAGGAGGCCTGCATGGTCCACGGCGTGGACGTTGACGAGTTCCTGAAGCACCTGAACGCCTTCGACGAGGCGCAGGCGTAAGAACCAGAATTGAGAGGGACGCCCGTGCGTCCCTCTTTTCATCGAGTGAGGAGTAATTATGGCTGCTGAACGTCCCGACCTCCGCCGGGAGAAATTTATCCGCATGACCACAGCGCCGGTGCAGAAGCTGGTGCTGCGCCTCTCCCTGCCCACCATTGCTTCCATGCTGGTGACGGCCCTCTACAATATGGCGGACACCTACTTCGTCAGCTCCATCGGCGGCTACGAGGGGACCTGCGCCATTGCCGCGGTCTCCGTGTCCCTGTCCGTGATGGCCCTGATCCAGGCCCTGGGCTTCTTCGTGGGCCAGGGCGCCTCCAATTTCATCTCCCGGGCCCTGGGCCGCAAGGACGTGGAAAAGGCCTCGGAGATGGCCGCCACCGGCCTCTTCCTGGCCCTGCTGATCGGCGGCGCGGTGGCGGTGCTGGGCGAGCTCTACACCGCGCCGATCGCCCGCTTTTTGGGGGCCGACGAGGAGTTTGTCGGCCCGGCCTCGGACTATCTGCGCTGGATCTTCGCCGCGGCGCCCCTGATGACCGGCTCCTTCTGCCTGAACAATCAGCTCCGCTTCCAGGGCAACGCCCTCTACGGCATGGTAGGCGTCGTCAGCGGCGCCCTGCTGAACATCGGTCTGGACCCCCTGTTCATCCGGGGCTTCGGCATGGGGGCCGAGGGCGCCTCCCTCGCTACGGCCATCAGCCAGGGCGTGGGCTTCTGCATCCTGCTGGGCGGCACCTTCCGGGGGGACAACCTCCGCATCCACCCCAGCCGCGTCCGGGTGACGTGGGAGAACCTGGGCTACATCCTCCAGGGCGGCCTGCCCTCCCTGCTGCGGCAGGGCTGCGGCTCCGTTGCCGTGCTGATTTTGAACCAGACCGCCGGTTCCATCGGCGAGGCGGACCCTGCCATCGGCAGAGCGGCCCTGATTGCCGCCTTCGGCCTGGTGAGCAAGGTGATGATGATGGCCAACAACGTGGTCATCGGCCTCGGCCAGGGCTATCAGCCCGTCTGCGGCTTCAACTACGGGGCGGGGCAATACAGCCGCGTCCGCCAGGCCTTCTGGTTCCTGGTGCGGGTCATTGCCTGCTGGTGCGCCCTGATGGTGCTCCTGGGCGAGCTCTTTGCGCCGCGGGTGGTGTCCCTGTTCCGGGACGCGGAGCCCAGGGTCCGGGAGCTGGCCGCCGTCATCCTCCGCTGCCAATGCGCCGCCTGCTTCGTCAACTGCTGGGTGGTGCCCTCCAATATGACCCAGCAGACCATGGGCTGGATGTTCTCGGCCTCCCTGCTGGCAATGGCCCGCCAGGGACTGTTTCTGATCCCTATGGTGCTGCTCCTGCCCCGCTTCTATGGGCTCACGGGCTTAGAGCTGGCCCAGCCGGTCAGCGACCTGTGCACCTTCTGCCTGGCGATCCCCCTCCAGGCGCGGGTCCTGCGGCATCTGCAGCAGCCGGATCGGGAGCTGGCCCCATGAAGCTGCCCATTACGAAACGCCTGCTGCTCTGCGCCGAGCTGGTCCCGCCCTGCGAGACCGTGGCGGACGTAGGGACGGACCACGGCTATTTGGGCATCCACCTGCTGCGGGAGGGGAAGTGCAGCCGCGTCCTGGCCGCCGACCTGCGGGAGAAGCCCCTGGCTTCCGCCCAGGCCAACGCCGAGCGCTACGGCATCCCAATTGTCGTGGCAGCGGCGCAGGAGATATACGCACCCCGCAAAGCCTTCCCCCTTGGGGGAAGGTGCCCCAGTGCGCACACTGGGGCGGATGAGGGGCGTATCGAAGACAGAGCTACCCTATTCGGAATGACCTTCATCCAATCGGATGGTTTACATAACATAGAACCAGGCAGTTTCGACGCTTTGGTCCTGGCGGGCATGGGCGGCGACCTGATTTCCCGCATCCTGGCGGAGGCTCCCTGGCTGGACGGCGGCGACTATACCCTGGTCCTCCAGCCCCAGTCCGCGGCCAACGACCTGCGCCGCTGGCTGGGGGAGCGGAGCTGGTCCATTGCGCGGGAACGGCTGGTCCGGGACGGGCGCTTTCTCTACGCCGTCATGGTGGTCCGTCCGGAGCAGGGGAGGGCCCTGACCCCCGGCGAGCAGTACGTCTCTCCGGCCCTGCGCCGGGAGGGCGACCCGCTGTACGCCGCCTACCTGGCCCGGATGCGCCGTGCCCTGGAGCTGACGGTCCAGGGCATCACCCAAAGCGCCGACCCCGCCGACCAAGCCCGCGCCGCCTATTACAGAGCAGCCTTAGAGGAAGTTTCTATGTTGGAAAGGAGCACAATGCTATGACCGTACAGAACATATTAGACTATCTCTTCACCCTTGCTCCTGTCTCCTATCAGGAGTCTTGGGACAACGTGGGCTTTCTGGTGGGGCGGAAGGACGCGCCGGTGACGCGCATCTTAGTGGCCCTGGACGCGGCTGCCGCCGTGGCGGAGGAGGCCGCGGCTCTGGGCTGCGAGCTGGTGGTGACGCACCACCCCCTGATCTTCCGGCCCGCCAAGCACATCACCGACGCGGACCCCATGACCGGCGGCCTGCTGTCCTACCTGGAAAAGGGCCTCGCCGTGATCTCCATGCACACGAACTTAGACTGCGCCCCCGGCGGCGTCAACGACGTGCTGGCGGAGCGGCTTGGTTTACATAATGTTGAAACCCTCCAGGACGGGGAGACCGCGGGCCTGCTCCGGGCCGGGGACGCCGCGCCCATGGAGCTGCCCGCCTTCGCGGCCTTTGTGAAGGAGCGGCTGGCCTGCCCCGGCCTGCGGTACGTCAGCGGCGGAAAGCCCGTCCGTCGGGTGGCCGTGGGGGGCGGCGGCTGCGCAGGCTACATGTGCGCGGCGCTGGAGGCGGGCTGCGACACCTTTGTCACCGCCGACGTGAAGTACCACGAGTTCCAGGAGGCCCAGACCCGGGGCCTGAACCTGATCGACGCGGGCCACTTCGAGACGGAGAACCCCGTCTGCGCCGTGCTGCGGGACCGACTTGCCGCCGCCTTCCCGGAAATCGAGATCCTGCTGTCGGCCCATACAGACTGTATTCGGTTTTTATAAAAAACAGTTGCACAATCGAAAAAGCTGTGCTAAAATATTGCAGTTAAAACAAACAGAAGGGATGAATTGCAATGTCCGGACATTCCAAGTGGCATAATATTCAAAAGACCAAGGGGGCCCAGGACGCCAAGCGCGCCGCGGCCTTCACCAAAATCGCAAAGGAAATGATCGTCGCCGTCAAGGAAGGCGGCGGCTCCACGGACCCCAACAACAACTCCCGCCTGGCTACGGTCATCACCAAGGCCAAGGCTGCCAACATGCCCAACGACAACATCAAGCGCGTGCTGGAGCGGGCCGCCGGCGCGGGCCAGGGCGACAACTATGAGTCCATTACCTATGAGGGCTACGGCCCCAGCGGCGTGGCCGTTATGGTGGAGACCATGACCGACTCCCGCAACCGCACCGCGGGCAACGTCCGCCACCACTTTGACAAGTTCGGCGGCAATATGGGCGCCTCCGGCTGCGTGGCCTGGAACTTCACCAAGAAGGGTGTCCTGGTCATCGACAACGAGGACGAGGACCTGGAGGAGGACGAGGTCATGATGGACGCCCTGGACGCGGGCGCCTCCGACTTCGAGGCCGAGGAGACGGTCTTCACCATCTACACCGAGCCCGACGACTTCAACGCCGTGGCCGAGGCCCTGGGGAAGAAGTATACCTTCGTCTCCGCCCAGATCGAGCAGGTCCCCAACGAGTACAAGAAGCTGGAATCCGAAGAGGATATCAAGATGATGGAAAAGCTCATCGACGCCTTTGAGGACGACGACGACGTGCAGAACGTCTGGCACAACTGGGAGCAGGACTGAGGCTGCTTGTAGGGACGGCACTCTGCCGTCCGCTCAGACGGTTCGTAGAATCTGTACGCCGGACGGCTGAGAGCCGTCCCTCTGCAGCGCGGGCAATCTGCCCGCCGTCCCCCGCCTTTAGGGACGGCATTGCTTGTCCGCCGTTACCCGCCGGAGCAGGTCAAGACAGGGAGGTTTTTTCGATGAAAGTCGTGATCATGGAAGGACTGGGCATTTCGGCTGACGAACTGGCGGCACGGAAGGCGCCGTTTGAGGCTGAGGGCGTGGAATTTGCCGCCTACGCCCGGACCGGGGACGTCCCCACGCTGATCCGTCAGGCGGAGGACGCCGACGCGATGATCCTCGCCAACATGCCCATGCCCGCACAGGTGCTGCGGGCCTGCCCGAAGCTGAAGTTTATCGACGTGGCCTTTACAGGGGTGGACCATGTGGGGCTGGAGGCGGCCCGCGAACGGGGCATCGCCGTCAGCAACGCCTCCGGCTACTCCAACGAGGCCGTGGCGGAGCTGGTGCTGGGCATGGTGCTGTCCATGGCCCGGAACCTGCGGGCCGTGGAGGACCGCTGCCGCTCCGGCGGCACCAAGGAGGGCCTGGTGGGCTGGGAGCTCAAGGGCAAGACCGTGGGCATCGTAGGCCTCGGGAAGATCGGCAGCCGCACGGCGGAGCTTTTTCACGCCTTTGGGGCGAAGCTCCTGGCTTGCAGCCGGACCGTCCATGCCGACGCGCCGGACTATGTGGAGCAGGTCTCCCTGGAGGAGCTGCTGCGCCGCTCCGACGTGGTGGTGCTCCACTGCCCCCTCAACGACAGCACCCGGGGCCTGATCGGGGCAGGGGAGCTGGCAAAGATGCAGCCCACGGCCCTGCTGGTGAATGCTGCCAGAGGACCTGTTGTGGACGAGACGGCCCTGGCGGAGGCTCTGGAGGCCGGACGCATCGGCGGCGCCTGCCTGGACGTTTTTGCCAAAGAGCCGCCCCTGGAGCCCGACGCGCCCCTTCTGCGGGCGCCGCGGACCCTGGTGACGCCCCATGTGGCCTTCGCCACCCGGGAGTCCATGTCTCTGCGGGCGGAAATCGTGTTCGACAACCTCCGGGCCTGGCTGGAGGGGCGGCAGCAAAACGTCGTTCTGTGAGCCCAAGGAGGATAGACAGGGGCGGACCGAAGCAGGTCCGCCCCTGCTTTTTGTGCGCCCGGTGAGCGCACGTTCTATAGGGTGAAAGTCCCGAACGCGCCCGGCAGTGGGAAGCGTTAGCCAAAGGCAAGGGTGTCCGTCGTGAGGCGGAATCTGAAGAAAGCCGGATTGTGTATATCCGCGTCCACGCGAAGTCCTTGAAGAAAGCAAAGCAGAAGCTGAAAGGTATCTATTCAGTTGCCGTAGGGGCCGATGCCTACATCGGCCCTACCTCCCGACTGCTGCCTGCAAACGAGGGCGGATGTGGGCATCCGCCCCTACGAAAAAGGGGGCGACTGAATAGATACGCTGAAAGAACTGACTTCCCGCAGTCAGGGCAGAAACGTCCGCAAGGTATACAAGCAAGGGACTCGCACAAGCCGGATATTACAGTCTATCCGACAGGTACGAGTCCCTGCACTTATGCGATTGAACCGCCGTGTACCGAACGGTACGCACGGTGGTGCGGGAGGTCGCTCACGCAACGAATGGGCGAGCTCCTACCCGATTCTCTGAGAAGAAGCTCAGCGCAGGTCCTTCTCGGCCTTCTTGGCAGCCTTGGCTTTGGCTTTCTCTTCCTTGGCCTTCTGGGCGGCTTCTTTGGCCTCTGCGGCGCGCTTGCCCTTTTCCTTCTCGGCGGTGTTGTTGGTCATGACGGCCCACTTCTGGAGCTCCATCCGGACCTGGTCCTCGCTGGTCTCAATGACGATCTTGTCGTCCTTGAGGTCCACGATCTTGCCCATGATGCCGCCGATGGTGGTGATCTTGTCGCCCTTGTGCAGGGAGCTGCGAAGGGCTTCCTGCTCCTTCTTCTTCTTGTTCTCGGGGCGAAGGATCATGAAGTAAAAAATCGCGATGAAGAGCACCAGCATGATGATCATGGTGGAGCCGCCGCCCAAAAGACCGCCGGTGGTGGAAGGGTCGGTCGTGGCAGCAGCCGCGTCAAGCAGTAACATCTGAGATACCTCCGTGTTGAAATCTTGATTCGCTCAGAAATCTTTCACTATTATACATGGAAGCGGCGGAGATTGCAAGAAAAAAATCATATTTTCCGGCTGAGTTTTTCGGAATATGTGGCCCGGAAGGCGGCGAAGCGGCCCTCGTCCAGGGCCTGGCGGATGCGTTCCATGAGTTTGTTATAAAAATACAGGTTGTGCATCACCGACAGCCGCAGGGCCAGGATCTCCTCGGCCTTGAACAGGTGGTGCAGATAGGCCCGGGAGTAGCGGCGGCAGACGGGGCAGTCGCACTCGGGGTCGATGGGGCCCTCATCGGCCTCGTACTTGGCGTTTTTCAGGTTGATCGCGCCCTCCCAGGTGAAGAGCCGGGCGTGCCGGGCGTTCCGGGCGGGCATCACGCAGTCGAAGAAGTCCACGCCCCGCCAGACCGCCTCAATGATGTTGGAGGGGGTTCCGACGCCCATCAGATAGCGGGTCCGGTCCGCCGGGAGCCAGGGCTCCACGGCCTCGATGATCTCGTACATGACTTCCGTGGGCTCTCCTACCGCCAGACCGCCGATGGCGTAGCCGGGAAGGTCCAGCTCTGCGATGCGCTTGGCGTGCTCCACCCGCAGGTCCGCATAGGCGCCGCCCTGATTGATGCCCCAGAGCATCTGTTGGGGGTTCACGGTGTCCGGCAGGGCGTTCAGCCGCTCGTTCTCGGCCTTGCAGCGGAGCAGCCAGCGGTAGGTGAGTTCCATGGACTTCTTCACGTATTCCCGGGGCGAGGGGTTCTCCACGCACTCGTCGAAGGCCATACAGATGTCCGAGCCCAGGTTGGACTGGATGCGCATACTCTCTTCGGGCCCCATGAAGATCTTCCGCCCGTCGATGTGGGAGGCGAAGTAGACGCCCTCCTCCTTGATCTTCCGCAGGCTCGCCAGGGAGAAGACCTGGAAGCCGCCGGAGTCCGTCAGGATGGGCCCGTCCCAGGTCATAAACTTATGTAAACCGCCCAGGCGCTTGATCAGCTCGTCGCCGGGCCGCAGGTGCAGGTGATAGGTGTTGGACAGCTCCACCTGACAGCCGATGCGCTTCAAATCCTCAGCGCTCAGCCCGCCCTTGATGGCGGCCTGGGTGCCGACGTTCATAAATACAGGGGTCTGGACCGTGCCGTGGGCGCAGGTGTAGACGCCCCGGCGGGCCTTGCCCTCGGTTTTCAGCAGCTCAAACATCGGGACCTCCTCCGTGGATGAACATGGTGTTTTCGAGGCTTGCGGGAGTAAGGATCGGCGTATTTCCGATTATTCATCCGTATTTACATCTACCCGGTAGATCAGAAGCCAATCGGGGGTGATGTGGCATTCCCGGCACCCCTGATAGTTGCCGGACAGGATATGGTCTTTGTACTTTTTCGGAAGCTCCTTCTGCTCAGCCAGCAAAGAGATGACTGCTTCCATCAGCCTGGTATCATAGCCTCTCTTGACAATTCGCTTATAGTCTTTTTTGAAAGTTGTTTCGTACCTAATCTTCAGTATTGAGGTCCTCCATCAACTCCGCAACGGTAGAAAACTCTTTGCTTAGTCCAATTCCCCGTTCTGCATTCTCAATGGCTCTGCGCGTTTCTTCATTCGGGATCTCTGCTCTCACTTCAAAAGGGAGCCCTTGCACGGAAACGGATTTTTTCAAAAAAATACGGACGGCCGTCGGGAGATCCAGACCCAGCGCTTCAAAGATTTCGGTAGCGGCTTCGCGCAGCTCACTGTCCATTCTGATTTGTACGATACTTGCAGCCATGATCATCACCTCCATTTCATTCTATGAGGATTATATCATACTATACGTTGTTTGTCAATTGTTTGTACGTTGTTTTTAATAGAACAGACAGGCGTCACCGAAGGAAAAGAAGCGGTAGCGCTCCTCAACGGCGATTTTGTAGGCGTTCAGGACGTTTTCCCGTCCGGCAAAGGCGGAGACCAGCATGATGAGGGTGCTCTCGGGCAGGTGGAAGTTGGTGATCAGGGCGTCCATGGCCTTGAAGCGGTAGCCGGGGTAGATGAAGATGTCGGTCCAGCCGGAGCGCTCCGTGAAGCTCCCGTCCTCGGCGGCAAAGCTCTCAAGGGTCCGGCAGGAGGTGGTCCCCACGCAGATGATGCGACCGCCCGCGGCCCGGGTCCGGTTCAGCAGGGCGGCGGTCTCGGCGGAGAGCATACAGAACTCCGCGTGCATGTGGTGGTCGGTGATCTCCTCCGCCTTCACGGGGCGGAAGGTCCCCAGGCCCACGTGGAGCGTGACCCAGGCCAGATGGACGCCCTTGGCCTCGATCTCCGCCAGCAGCTCCGGCGTGAAGTGGAGGCCCGCTGTGGGGGCGGCGGCGGAGCCGTTGACCCTGGAGTAGACGGTCTGGTAGCGCTCCTGGTCCTGCAGCTCCTCCTTGATGTAGGGGGGCAGGGGCATTTTGCCCAGCCGCTCCAAAAGCTCCAGGAAGATGCCCTCGTAGCGGAAGCGCAGCAGCTTGTTGCCGTCCTCCTTCGCGCCGACCACCTCGGCGGTCAGCAGGCCCTCGCCGAAGCTCAGCTCCGCCCCCACGGGGGTCTTGCGGCCCGGCTTCGTCAGGCATTCCCAGGTGTCGTTTCCGGTGTCCCGCAGCAGCAGCACCTCCACGGCGCCGCCGGTGGCCCGCCTGCCCAGCAGCCGGGCGGGGAGGACCCGGGAATCGTTGAGCACCAGGCAGTCGCCCGGATGCAAATAGTCCAGAATATCGTGAAAGTGCCGGTGCTCCACAGCACCGGTTTGGCGGTCCAATACCAGCAGTCTTGAGCTGTCCCGCTGCTTCAAGGGAGTTTGAGCGATCAGCTCCTGGGGAAGATCGTAGTAAAAATCGTGAGTTTTCAAGAACAATTACCTCAAATTTAGATTTTAGGATATTATAACGGATTTCACCTTGTTCGTCAACGGTATATTCCGCGCCGGGCCGGAATAGAATGAGCTGCAAACGTGAAACGGAGGTACATCGAATGAAAACACCCATTTTTCGCGGGACCTGTACGGCTCTGGTGACGCCCTTTGGAGCGGGCGGCGTGGACTTTGCGGCCCTGGACCGGCTGCTGGAGACCCAGCTGGAGGCCGGGGTGGAGGCCCTGGTGGTGGGCGGCACCACCGGGGAGGCGGCTACCCTGAGCCATGAGGAGCTCCTGGCCCTGATCGCCCACTGCGTCCGCTTCTGCGGCGGCAAAACGAAGCTGATTGCGGGCACCGGGGGCAACGACACCCGCAGGGCCGCAGAGAACGCCCGGGCCGCGGCGGCCCTGGGCGCCGACGCCCTGCTCTGCGTCACCCCCTACTACAACCGCTGCACCCAGGAGGGCCTGCTGGCCCACTATGAGACCCTGGCCGCCGCCACGGAGCTGCCCCTGCTGCTCTACAACGTGCCCTCCCGGACCAACGTGCGCATTGAGGCCGAGACCTGCGCCGCGCTGGCCCAGCTGCCCACGGTGGCGGGCATCAAGGAGGCGGACCCGGACGTGGGCCGGGTGCTGAAGCTCCACGCCCTCTGCGGCGAGGACTTCCCGGTCTACAGCGGCTGCGACGACCGCATCCTGCCCTTTATGGCCTGCGGAGCCCTGGGGGTCGTGTCGGTACTGTCCAATCTGCGGCCCCGGGCCGTGAAGGAGCTGACCGACGCCGCCCTGCGAGGGGAGTACGCCCGGGCCCTGACCCTCCAGCGGGCCCAGCAGCCCCTGATCGAGGCCCTGTTCGCCGCGGTCAACCCCATTCCCGTCAAGGCCGCCCTGGCCCTGGCTGGCCTGGACTGCGGCCCCTGCCGCCTGCCTCTGACGCCTGCCGCCCCGGACCTGAACGCCCGGCTCCGGGAGCTGCTGGGAACCGCTTAGGGACTTGACATTTCCGGGCTTTTATGTACAATAGAAGTAACTTGGCAAATTCTGCGACTGCAAAAGTGAGGTCCCCTCCATGGACGAATTACTGGAAATCCTGAATGACATCAATCCCGACGTGGACTACGAGACCGAGGACCGGCTGATCGACGGCAAGGTCTACGACTCCTTCAGCATCATCACCCTGATCTCCGCCATTTCCGACGCCTTTGACATTGAGCTGGGGCCGGAGCATCTGATCCCCGAGAATTTCAACAGCGCCGCGGCGATGTGGAATATGATCCAGAGCATTCTGGAGGACGAGTAAGAGAGGAAAGAGGAAGGACAGGGCATGAGCATTCTCTCCGTGGGATTTCTGCTCTTTGCGCTGGGCCTCTGCCTGGCGTATTTTCTGGTCCCCAAGCGGTTTCAGTGGTGGGTCCTGCTGGCGTTCAGCCTGGCCTTCTACGCCCTGGGGGGCCTGTTAAGCCTGCCCTGGCTGCTGCTCACCGCCTGCACCGTCTGGGCCGCGGCTCGTTGGATCCAGCGCTCCGCCGAGGCGGAGAAGGCCTTTCTGGCGGCCAGGCGGGAGAGCCTGTCCAAGGAGGAGCGGGCCGCCCGGAAGGCGAGGGGCAAGCGGGCGCGGCGCCGGGTGCTGACGCTCTGCGTGCTGCTGAACATCGGCGTGCTCTGCGCCTTCAAGTATGTCCACTTCCTGCTGGCCCAGGCGGACGCCGTGGCCCGGCTCTTCGGCGGCGAGGTCCATGACAGCATCCGCTGGCTGGCGCCGCTGGGCATCTCCTTCTACACCTTCCAGACCATTGGCTATCTCTGCGACGTCTACTGGGGCAAGGCAAAGGCGGAGGAGAACCCCCTGAAGGTCCTGCTCTTTACCTCCTTCTTTCCCCAAATCACCCAGGGTCCCATTTCCGCCTGGGGCGGCCTCTCTGCGGAGCTCTTCGCACCCCACAGCCCCTCCTACGAGAACTTCTCCTTGGGCGTTCAACGGCTGATTTGGGGCTTTTTCAAGAAAATGGTGGTGGCGAACCTGCTGGCGGTCTACGTGCAGAGGACCTTCGCCGACTACGGCGGCTATCTCGGCGTCGCCGCCTTCTTAGGCGCCCTGTGCTACGCGGGGCAGATCTACGCGGACTTCTCCGGCTACATGGACATCATGTGCGGCCTTTGCCAGATCCTGGGCATCCGGCTGACGGAGAATTTCGAGCGGCCCTACTTCTCAAAGTCCGTGGCCGAGTACTGGCGCCGCTGGCACATCAGCTTAGGCGCCTGGTTCAAGAACTACGTCTATTATCCCCTGGCGATGGCCCGGTGGAACCAGAAGCTGGGCAAGCTTGCCCGGCAGCGCCTGGGGAAGACCTTCGGCAACTATCTCCCGGCCACTGTGGCCCTGGTGCTCGTGTGGCTGACCACGGGCCTCTGGCACGGGGCCAGCTGGGGCTATATCGTCTGGGGCGGCCTCAACGGCCTGTTCATCATCTTCTCCATGTGGATGGAGCGGCCCTATACCCGCTGGAAGAAGGCCCTCCGCATTCGGGAGGACGCCTGGCTCTGGCGTGCCTTCCAGGTGGGCCGGACCTTCCTGCTCATCACCTTTATCAAGGTCCTGCCCGAGGTGGGCGGCCTGCGGGACGGCCTGGGCCTCTGGAAGCGCATTCTCACCGAGCACAGCCTGCCCCGCTCCCTGGGGGAACTGCTGCCCTTTGTGGACAAGTACCGGGACCTGGCGGCGGTGCTCTTCGGCGTGGGGCTGATGCTGGCAGTGAGCCTGCTCCAGCGGCGGGGCTCCGTCCGGGCGCTGCTGGGGCGGAAGCTGCCCTACGCGCTGCGGGTCCTGCTCTATGTGGCCCTGTTCTTCTGCATCCTCTATTTTGGCGTGCCCGCCGCCGTAGGGCAGGGAGGCTTCCTGTATGCGGAATTTTAAGAGAATTTTGAAGACCGCCGCGGTCTTTCTGCTGTTGGTCAGCCTGTTCAGCGCCTTCTTCATCGCCTGCTATCTGCGGGGAGAGAATTTCCACTATCAGGACGGGCGGGAGCGCGACGCCCTGGCTGGGGAGCTGCGGATTTTAGTGGTCGGCGCCTCCTATTCGCTCTTCGGCATCCAGCCCGAAGTGCTGAACGAGCGGGTTGGCACCAGTGCCTACAACCTGTCCGGGACCCTGCTGACCCTGCGGGGCCGCTATACCCTGCTGCGGCAGGAGCTGGAGCGGAACCCGAAGGTCTACCGGGTGCTGATCGAGGTCTCCCCCGACACCCTTCTGCGGGACCGGGAGGAGGAGGGCAGCAAGGGCGACCTGCCCATGCTGGGCCGGCTCACGGACAGCGCGGCGCGGTGGGACTATTTTCGGGAGGCCTTTTCCGTCTCGGAGTGGCCGGAGGTCTACTATGACCTGGTCAGCAAGGGCATTGAGTCCGCCCTGCGGCTGGTGACGGGCAGCTACACCACGGAAAACGAGATCATGGTCCTGGGCTACTATGAGAACCGGAACCCCGACAAGCCCATTCCCAACAACTACGCGGAGCTCTACGCCGCCCAGCGCCTGCCGGAGGAGATAGACCCGGAGAACGTGGCGTGGCTGGAGAAGCTGATCGAGCTCTGCCGGGACCATGGGGCGGAGCCCATCCTGCTCACGACGCCCCAGAGCAAATACTACAACTGCGTCTTTGCCAATCTGGACTACTATCAGACTTGGTATGAGGACTTTGCCAAGGCCCAGGGCGTGGCCTACTACAACTTCAACCTGGCGAAGGCCAAGCTGGAGCGGCTGCCGGATGAGAGCTGCTTCTACGACACCACCCATCTCAACGCCGAGGGCGGGCGCATCTTCACGCAGATGCTGGCGGAGCTGCTCAATCTCCGCCACCGAAACGGCAACACCCGCGCCCTCTTCTACAGCTCCTACGAAGAGCTGACCCACGCGAGCCACTATTTCCAATAGGGGCTTGAAATCATTCTATCAAAAATTTGAAAAATTTCTTTCAAAAACTGAAAAATAACCCTTGACATTTTCAGGAATCGTGCTATAATTGAAAACGCTCCGCAAGAGAGCATATGAAATCAGTTGGTGTTGATTGGCCTGAGGGTCCACCTGTTCCCATCCCGAACACAGAAGTTAAGCTCAGGTTCGTCGAAGATAGTATGCGGGTGACTGCATGTGAAAATAGATAATGCCAACATTCATATTCCTCCTTAGCTCAGTCGGTAGAGCGACGGACTGTTAATCCGTGTGTCGTTGGTTCGAGTCCAACAGGGGGAGCCAAACCCGCTGCTTCGGCAGCGGGTTTTTTATCGAATAGACGACCCGGAGATCGTGCAAAGTACGGTTTCCGGTTTTTTGGCTTTTTTTCGATTCGGCATTGTTTTTCCGGCGGGGATGTGCTATAATCCATGCGGTAAAAAAGAACGCTTGATTCGAGCGGGAGGGAAGACGAGATGAAGCGAAACTGGGACCCGGAAAAGCTGCACCCGGATGACCCGGCGCAGCTGGAGATGCGGGCGCAGCGGAAGGCAAAGATCATGCGGCGGGTCGCCATTGTCCTCTGCCTCCTGGCGGGCGTGGGCCTGGGCCTTCTGCTCCGGCAGTGCAAGCCCGCGGAACAGAGCGCCAAAGTATTTGACGCGGACGGGCTGAAGCTGACGCTGGACGCCCGCTTCCAGGAGACCGGCGCCAGGGACGGCTTTGACCGGGCCTACAAGGCCAATCACATGGCCGCCTACGTCCGGAAACACGGGCCGGAGACGGCGGCGGCCCTGGAGGACTACGCCGCCTTCAGCGGCGCGGAGTTGGGGGCCGAGGGGACTGAGCTGCACCGGGAAAACGGTCTGACCTGGCTCGAATACTCTGCCGTTGTGGGCGGGGAGGCGCAGAGCTGTCTGGCGGCCTTTTATCCCGGCTCCGACGGCTGGTGGACGGTGGTCTTCTGCTGTAAGGACAGCAGGTATGAGAGCTGCCGCCCGGACTTTCTGCAATTTGCCGCTGCCGTGGTCTCACCGTAAACGTCGGCCTCCGCAGGACAGCGCAATTCCTATATCCGCGAAACAGAGAGGATATTCCGTTCATGAAGCAAGGAAAGTTTGAAGCCGCCCGCAAGAAACCGAAGCCGCCAAAGGTCCCGGAGACCCCGGCGGAGCAGAAGGCGGCTTCTGAGGCCGAAGTCACAGCGGCTGCGCCTGGCGCAGAGCCCCGCCGGAGGCGGGATTGGCTCCTGATCGCTGTACCCATCATCGTGGTCCTGGCTGTGGCCGCCATCGTCCTGCTCTGCCTGCGTCAGAATCAGGCGGAGCGGAGCGCTCCCGTCGGCATGACGAAGGAGGAGACCTTGGAGCACTTCCGGCAGTTGGCCGAGACGCTGGAGCAGAGCGACATGGTGCTCACCTTAAAGCCCGACGACCCCGCGGGCGGAGAGCCCTATGTCTTCACCCTCACGCCGACCCAGAGCATGGTCCGGGTGGACCTGGCAGGGCTGGAGGCTGACCTGGAGGAGGGCGTCGGCAAGGTGGCCCGAGGCCGCTATGATGCGGACCCCGCCGCCTACATCTCCCTGGACCGCGCCGCTCTGCACAGCCTGGTCAAGCAGGCCGCCGAGGCCTGCAATCAGCCCTTCCTGGAGTCCTTCTCCGGGGTGGTGGGCACCGGCGGACAGCAGGAACAGAAGATGCTGGTCCTCAACCCCGGACAGCGCGGACGGGCTATTTCCGAGGAGGCCATCTATTTCTCGCTGCTCTCGGCCTATTGCCGCGGCAGCTTGGCCCCGCGGCTGAACTATCAGACCCGGCTCCCCAAGGCGCTGGACGCGGAGGAGCTCTGGCTGCGCTACTGCACTGCGCCGACGGACGCGGTCATGAACAGCAAGACCTTTGAGATCACGCCGGAGGTCTTAGGCTATGGCGTGCCGCGCCAGCAGCTCACGGAGGCTCTGGCGCGGCTGGAGGAGGGCAAGGCCCTGGTGCTGCCCATGGGTGAGCTGCTCCCCGAGGTCACAGCCCAGGCGCTGGAAGAAGCGCTCTACGCCGACGTGCTGGGCGAGGCCCACACGCCTCACAGCTGGGTGGACGACAGGACCCATAATCTGATGCTGGCCTGCGAGGCCATCAACGGCAAGGTGGTCATGCCCGGAGAGATATTCTCCTTCAATGAGGCCGTAGGCGAACGCACAGCCGCCAAGGGCTACCGGGAGGCGACAGCCTATGTCAGCGGCGCTTCGGTGCCGGAAATCGGCGGCGGCGTCTGTCAGGTGGCGTCCTCCATCTACTACGCAGTGCTCCAGGCGGACCTGTACACGGTGGAGCGCCATGCCCATACCTATCTTGTCACCTACGTGCCCAAGGGCATGGACGCCGCCATCTACTGGGGAGCCCTCGACTATAAGTTTGAGAATTCCAGCCCCTATCCCATCAAAATTGAGGCGGATGTCTCTGACGGCGAAGTGCATGTTATCCTCCGGGGCACCGAGTGGAAGGACTACACCGTGAAGCTGAGCTGGAAGCAGCTGGAGGAGGTCCCCTACGAGACCAAGACCCGCGTGGTGACGGACGGCTCCTACAAGGACGGAGACGTCATTGTGTCGCCCTACACCGGTTATACCATTACGACCTACAAAACCCTGATCGACCGGGACGACAACCCCATTGAGACGGTGAAGATCAAAACCAGCGTCTACAGCAAGCGGGATCGGGTCGTAGCCGTGGTGCCGAAGAACGAGCCAGAGCCGCAGCCCACCGAGACGCCGTAGAAAGGGAGCCAAGACCGTGATCTATCTGGACAGCGCCGCCACCGCCTTTCACAGACCGCCCCAGGTGGCCGAGGCCGTCGCCGCTGCTCTCGGCAGCTTCGGAAATCCAGCCCGGGGCGGCCACGCCTATGCCCTGCGGGCGGCCCGGACGGTCTATGAGACCCGTGTCCGGCTGGCGGCGCTTTTCGGCTGCCCCCGCGCGGACCACGTGGCCTTCACGTCCAACGCGACCGAGGCTTTGAACATTGCCATCTACGGCGCCCTGGCCCCCGGAGACCGGGCGCTGACCACGGACCTGGAGCACAACTCGGTGCTTCGCCCCCTCTACGACCTTCAGGAGCGAGGCCTGGAGCTGGACTTTGCCCCGGCGGACCGACAGGGCCGCCTGGACTGCGCGGAGCTGGAGCGCAGGCTTCGGCCCGGCACAAAAGCCGTCGTCTGTACCCATGCCTCCAACCTGACGGGCAACCCGGTGGACCTGGAGCGCGTCGCCGCCGCGGCCCATCGGGCGGGGGCCCTGCTGATCGTGGACGCCGCCCAAACGGCGGGCGTCCTGCCCATTGATATGGAGGTCATGGGCATTGATGTACTCTGCTTCACAGGCCACAAGGGCCTGATGGGCCCCCAGGGCACCGGCGGGCTCTGCCTGCGGCCCGGCGTGCAGCTCCGCCCCTTCAAGCGCGGCGGCAGCGGCGTCCGCTCCTACGAGAGCGTTCAGCCCATGGACTACCCGACCCGGCTGGAGGCCGGGACCCTGAACGCCCACGGCCTCGCCGGGCTCCACGCCGCTCTGGGCTGGCTTGCCGAGCAGGGACGAGAGAAGCTATACGAGAGGGAGCACAGCCGAATGCTGGCCTTTTACGAGGGCGTTCGCGGCCTTCCCGGTGTGACGGTCTACGGAGACTTTTCCCAGTCCCTCCGTCCCGGCATCGTCAGTCTCAACATCGGGCGCCTGGATTCTGCCCGGGCGGCGGACCTGCTGGCGGAGGACTACGGCATCGCCGTCCGCGCCGGCGCCCACTGTGCGCCCCGGCTGCACCGTGCCATGGGCACGGAGGAACAGGGGGCTGTGCGCTTCAGTTTTTCGCCCTTCACCACCGAGGAGGAAGTCCGGCTTGCCGTCGCCGCCGTGCGGGAGCTTGCCGCCGAGAACCTATGATGTATCTATTCAGTCGCCGTAGGGGCCGATGCCTACATCGGCCCTACCTCCCGACTGCTGCCTGCAAACGAGGGCGGATGTGGGCATCCGCCCCTACGAAAAAGGGGGCGACTGAATAGATACCCTATGATAACAGAATGCTGCCGGGCCGCCTGCGTTACAAGAACGCAGGCGGCCCGGTCCGTACATCATTATTTCAAAACGTCCGGGGTGGAGCTGTCCGCAGCGGGGGGATTGAGATCGGCATAGAACCAGTCCTCCGCCGGACGCAGAGGCTCCGGCGTGAGCAGCGTTCCGTTCTCGGAGATACACACCGACTGGACCGCATTCAGGGAACAGAGGGTCGCCGCAATGGAGCGCAGCGCGGTCTCCCGGGCCTGTGCCTCCTCCGGAAGGGTCCCGGCAGCCAGGTCCACGGTACACAGCCGGTTCGTGGTGGAGACGGACAGCGGGGCTGCCGCGCCGGAGAGCGGGTTGGACAGCCCGTTTTGCGCACTGCGGTTCAGAAGGGCGAGCAGCAGCGCCGTTTCCCGGGAAGCGCTGCCTCTGGCCCGCACCCGGACTGTGAGACGGTGCAGCAGGCCGTCGGTCTGGTCCGGCAGGCAGAGGATGCCGGTGAATTCGCCCAACTCCTCGCGGACCGGGCCAACCACACTGCTGTCCAGCACCCAGGGGGTGGAGAGGTCCAGATAGACATAGCGCTCCAGCTTCCGGCCCTGGGAGTAGAGCTGGACCCGGTTGATGCCCTCCAACTCGCAGAGGGTGTTCACCACGCTGAGAATGGCAAGCTGCTCCTCCTGCTCGGTATCGGGGTGGTTGTGGAGGAAGTCGCTGTTGAAGTCCACGGTACAGACGCCGTCCTCCACGCGCAGGTCCAGGACAGCGGTACCGGCGGGGAGCGGGGAGCGCATACCGCCGCTTTCCGGTGCGCCCAGCAGCAGGCCGATGGCATAGTCCGGCAGCTCCTCCGCGGGCAGCAGGGGGATCTGGCGCTTTTCCGTCAGCAGCAGGTTTCCGCCCTCCTCCGCGTAGTACAGGGTCAGCTCCCGGGATTCCGGGGCTTCGCCGTTGTCATAGAGCAGGATGTCGGCGGCAGTGAGGGTCAGGTCCTCCAGATGGATGCCGCCCGGACTGTGGATGTGGAGGACGACGGTCCGGACGCCCTCCAAGGCCAGGCCGGTCTTGGCCAGACAGGCGTAGGTCAGCGCGTGGTCCAGCTCCGCGGGGGAGTTGGGGTTCTGCTTCAGCCAGAGCTCCAGCGTTCCGCTGTCCCGCCGGACATCCTCCAGCTCTGTGTCCGGCGCGGCGGGCAGGATCAGCTCCTTGGAAGTCGGCCCCTCAAAATAGGCCTGGAAGAGCGCAAGGTCCGAGTAGGTGTTCGAGCCCAGGTCCCGGACCTCCGCCCGGATGACGCCGTCCTCGGCGGTGAAGTCCGTGCGGGCCGTGCGGTAGTAGAACGAAACAGGCTGCACCATGGGCGCAGGCTCTTCCTCCGCGGCGCAGGCGGTGAAGAGCAGGGCGGCGAGCAGCAGCAGGAACCAAAGCTTTTTCATGACTGCGCCTCCTCTCCGCCGACCCGCGGGAAGCATAAGCGGAACCGGGTGCCGCCGTTTTCGCCGTCCGAGACCTCGATGCTGCCCCGGTTTCGCAGGACCATGTCGTGGACGATGGACAGGCCGAGCCCCGCGCCGCCGGCCTTCCGGGAGCGGGCCTTGTCCACCCGGTAGAAGCGCTCAAAGATACGGGATTTTTCTATGTCGGGAATGCCCATGCCGGTGTCCTCCACGTCAATGCGGACCAGGTCGGGGTCTGTACGGGCCAGCAGCAGGACGCGACCGCCCTCGACATTGTACTTGATGCCGTTTTCCACCAGATTAAAGAGGATCTGATACAGGTCGTCCGCTGTGGCGGTGATGGCGCAGTCCGCGGGGCAGTCCAGGTCCAGCCGGATATTTTGCTTCCGGGCCAGGGGATTCAGCATCCGCAGCACCCGGTCTGCCACAGGCAAGACCGCTACGGTGCTCAGGGTCTCCGGCGGCTTCGTGTCCAGCCGGGTGAGCTCCAGCAGCTTGGCGGACAGCCGGGTGAGCCGGTCCGCCTCGCTGCCGATGTCCGAGACGAATTCCCGCATGGTGCCCTGGTCCATGTCGTTTTGCAGAATGGAGTCAGAGAGGAGCTTGATGGAGGCCAGGGGGGTCTTGAGCTCGTGGGAGGCGTTGGAGACGAACTGCTTGCGCACCTCCTCAGACTGGTTCAGGCGCTGGGCCAGCTCGTTGAAGGCGACGCCTAAGCGGGCCACTTCGTCCCGGCCCCGCTCCGGCAGGCGCACAGAATAGTCGCCGCCGTGCATCTTGCGGACGGAGTCGAAGAGCTTGCCCATCCGACGGGAAAAGATCAGGGCGAAAAGCACCGAGACGATGACGACGGCGATCTCCAGACCCACGGAGAGCCAGAAAATGTTTCGCTGGAGGCTGGTGATGAGCTGAGCCTGGTTCCCGTTCCGCTCCAGCAGGTAGACGGCCCCGATGATGCGGTTGTAGGCCACGATGGGCATACTGGCCTTGGAGATGATCAGCGTCTCCTCACAGCGGACGTGGACCGCGTCGTTGCCCTCCAGGGCCTCGGCCACCTCCGGGTAAAAGACCAGCTTCCCGGCCACGCCGCCGACGCCGAGGCTGTCATAGAGGCAGCGGGCGCCGGCGTCCGTCACCAGCACCCGGGCGTTGTGCAGGTCGCTCATGGACTGCACAACCGGGCCCACCGTCTCTCCGTCGAGCTTTTCATAGCTCGAAAACGCGGAGACGATGAGCCTGGCCTTGTCCTTGACCGCGCTGCCCTGAGCGGTACAGGTCAGCTTGCGGATCGTAATGGGGGCATAGATATTCAGAAACAGAAGCACAGCCGAGGTGATCAGCACGAAGGCCGCCGCATAGCGGAGTTGAGAGCTGCGCAGCAGATAGCGGAGTCGAGTGTCAGACCTTGAAATAGTAGCCCACTCCCCACTTCGTCAAAATGTGCTCCGGGTTGGCGGGGTCCCGCTCCAACTTCTCCCGGATGCGGCGGATGTGTACGTCCACCGTCCGGATGTCGCTGCGGTAGTCGTCCCCCCAGATGATGTCCAGAAGGCTCTCCCGGGAGTAGACCCGGTTGGGATTGCGGATGAGCAGCTCCACCAGATCGAACTCCTTGGCGGTCAGATCCACCGCCACGCCGTTTTTGTAGGTGTTGCGGCTCTGGGAGTCCAGGGCAATGGAGCCCCGGACGATGCGGGTCTCGGCCTCCTGCTTGGCGGTGCGCCGCAGGATGGCCCGGATCCTGGCTTTGAGCTCCAGGATGTTGAAGGGCTTGGTCAGGTAGTCGTCCGCGCCGTAGTCGAAGCCCAGGAGCTTGTCCATGTCCTCGGTCTTCGCCGTGAGCATGATGATGGGCACGTTGGAAAACTGCCGGATGCGGCGGCAGGCCTCCAGTCCGTCCATGACGGGCATCATCACGTCCAGCACGATCAGACGGACTTCCGGGTCCTGGGCCAGACGGACCGCGTCGGCGCCGTTGGTCCCGGTGACGACCTGATAGCCCTCGTTTTCGAGATTGTAGCTGATCCCCTTGACCAGCAGTTCCTCGTCGTCAATGATCAGTATCTTCATCTGCTTCCTCCACATATACAAGGTCCCGAAGACCGGCATAAATGCCCTCTCCGATGCCATAGACGTTCATCAGCTCCGCGATGCTCCGGAAAGGTCCGTTGGCCGCACGGTAATCCAGGATCCGCTGCCCGCGTGTCTGCCCGATGTTCGGCAGGGTCATCAGCTCCTCCAGCGTGGCGGTGTTCAGGTCGATGCGTCCGTCCTGCGCCGGGGCAGCGCTCCGCTGACCGGGAAGCGGCTGTTCTGCCCGGCGCTCTGCCTCCTGGGTGGGCTCCGTCCCTTCCGTCGGTGGGAAGGATACGGAGCGGTCGTCAGCCGGAGCGGGAGCTGCGGCCCGGGCCGCCGGGTGCTCTGTGGTCTGCACGGGGGCGGACCGCTCTGTGGTCAGAATCACACCGCTGACCGACCTTCGGCCCAGCCAAAAGCCCACAAGCACCAACAGAAAACAGAGGACCAGCAGGGGATAGAGGAGCTTTTGGTTTTTTTGCATGGAAACTTCCTGTCCTTTCCGTTGACAAGCGGCGATTTTCTGCTATAATTCTACATAGTATGGAATACCTGTCCGTGCCCCGCTGGGGGCTGTGCGCCGACTTTTCTCTATTATATCACAAGTGCGCCGGATTGGGCAATGCTGAATTCAAAAATAATGGTGAAAACAATGAAAAAATACAGAGTTCTTTCCCTGTTTCTGACCCTTGCGCTCCTGTTCCTGCTGTCCGGCCTCCCGGCTGCGGCGTCAGAGGCGGAGACGACTGCCGAATCTGTAGCTGAAACAGAGTTCCCCTGGGCCGAAGATTTGACCAGCTACCGGGAGAATCTCCTGGTCGAGGCGCCGGAATATGAGGCGGGCTGCGATACGGCGCTGCTGCTGGAGCTGAATTCCGGCATCGTCATCTATGCCAAGAACGCCGAGAGCACCGTCTACCCGGCCAGCCTGACAAAAATCATGACCTGCCTCGTGGCCCTCCAGTATGCCTCCAAGGACCTGGACAAGATGGTCACAGTCTCGGAGAACGCCCTGGCCGGGATCGCGGAGGCGGGCGGTGAGATCCGCCTCCAGGCAGGGGAACGCATGACGCTGCGGGACGTGCTGTATTATCTGATGGTCAGCTCCACCAACGAGGCCGGCAACGTGATCGCCGAGTATGTGGCGGGGGACATTCCCAGCTTCGTCAGCCTGATGAACAAGACGGCCCGGGAGCTGGGCTGCACCGGCACCCATTTTGCCAACACCCACGGCCTGCATGACACGAATCACTACACCACTGCCCGGGACCTGAGCATCATCACCCGCAAAGCCCTGACCTTCTCCGCCTTCCGGGAGATCAGCTCCACGGCGGAATATACCGTCGGCGCTACGAATCTCAGTGACAGCAAGAAGCTCACCACCACCAACTATCTGATCCTCAACGACGGCAACCGCTATCTGGCGGACAACGGCAACTACTACACCTACTACCGGGAAGGCGCCGAGGGCATCAAGACCGGCTATACCAGCGCGGCGGGCCGCTGCGTCATCTCCCGGGCTACCGACGGCAATATGGACCTGCTCTGCATCATCATGGGAGCCGCCACCCGCGTGATGTCCGACGGCAGTCCCCGATATGACAATTTCGTAGAGGCCAAGAAGCTCTTCAACTACGGCTTTGACAACTTTGCCTACGCAAAGGTCGTAGAGAAGGGCAAGTGGCCCATGTTCCCCGAAAAGGTGCAGTACGCCACCGACAAGCGCGGCGTGGTGCTGATCCCCTCCGACGACGTGAGCTGCCTGCTGCCCAAGGAGTTTGAAAAGGACAAGGTGACGACCCACTACACCCTGGACGACTCGAAGGGGCTTGTGGCGCCGCTGAAGCAGGGGGAGCAGGTGGGGACCGTCTATGTCACCTACGACGGCGTGACGGTGGGCTCCTCCAGGCTGGAGACCTTGACCGACGTGGAGGTCCAGAGTGTGGACAAGGCCATAGCCGAGGTCATCGGCAAGGATAAGACCGACGAGGAAAAGAACATCTTCCAGAAGCTCCTGGGCTACTGGTACGTGCCCTTCCTGGTGATCGGCGGTCTGGTCCTGATCCTGCTGCTGCGCAATGCCATCTATCGCTATCGCCGCAAAAAGGCTCTGGAGCGCCGCCGCCAGCGGGCCATCGCCCGGGATGCCCGCGAGGCCCGCCGGATGCAGCAGAGCCGCCAGGGCCAGCAGATCCGGCAGGCCCGTCCGAGCCAGAGCGCAAACGACGCCGCGACCCGCCGGGTCCCCTCCACCCGTTCCGGGTGGGGAGGCAGACCGTGAGCCCCCGCGTTCCCACGGCGTGGGAGCAGCTCCGCCAGCGCTGTGAGCAGTGCCAGGCCTGCGGCCTCGGCGCCACGAGGACCAAGCTGGTCTTCGGCGTGGGGAAGCAGGACAGCCCCGTCCTCTTTGTGGGCGAGGGACCCGGCCAGCAGGAGGACCTCCAGGGCGAGCCCTTTGTGGGTGCGGCCGGGAAGCTCCTGGACGAGATGCTCTCCATCATCGACCTGGGCCGGGACAACTGCTACATCGCCAACGTGGTGAAATGCCGCCCGCCCGGCAATCGGGACCCGCGGGAGGAGGAGCAGGCCGCCTGCCTGGGCTGGCTCTATGAGCAGATCCGCCTGATCCAGCCGAAGATCATCATCTGCCTGGGCCGCATCGCCGCCGGGGTGCTGATCGAGAAGGACTATCGCATCACCCGCCAGCACGGCCAGTGGGTCCGAAAGGACCAGGTCTGGTATACGGCCATCTATCATCCCTCGGCCCTCCTGCGTGACCTCAACCGACGCCCCGAGACCTTCCTGGACCTGCTCTCCATCCGGGAGAAGGTCCGCGAAGTCTGTCCGGAGCTGTATGAATGATTGGAGATCCTGTATGAAATTGACTGACGATAGGGTCCGGCGCTGCCGCGCTTTGTTTCCGGTCGTCTTCACTCTGGCCTGGCCGACCATGCTGGAGGAGACGATGCAGACGGCGGTGCAGTACATCGACACCGCCATGGTGGGGCAGTTGGGCACCGACGCCACCGCCGCCGTGGGCTCCACCACCACGGTCAACTGGCTCATCGGCACCACGGTCTATGCCTTCGGCATCGGCTTTTTGGCTTATATTTCCCAGGCCCTCGGGGCAGGGAAGGGGGAACAGGCCAAGCGGGTCTCCGCCCAGTCCGTGCTGATGGTCCTGCTGACGGGCTGCCTGTTTACGGTCCTGACCTCCGCCTTCAGCAGCCGCGTTCCGGCCTGGATGCAGGTGGAACCCGCCCTGCGGCCCGTGGCCGCCCGGTATTTTCTGATCCTCTACCTGCCCATGCTGCCCCGGGCCGCCAGCGTCATCTTCGGCACGGTCCTCCGGGCTGCCGGAGACACCAAGACCCCCATGCGGGTGGGGGTGACAGTGAACCTGCTGAACGTCCTGCTGAACTTTTTGCTGATCTACCACACAAGGACAGTCTCGCTCTTCGGCCTGGAGTTCCGGATGTGGGGCGCGGGGCTGGAAGTCACCGGCGCGGCCATCGCCTCCGCCGTCAGCTTCACCTTTGGCGGCATCGCCATCACGGCGGCCCTCTGGCGGCACCCCACCGTCTCTCCCAAAGGCTATCCCGTCCGCCCGGACCGAAGCGTCCTGCGGCCCATCATGCGGGTGGCCCTGCCCAATATGGCCCAGCGCTTCACCACCTCCTTGGGCTATGTGGTCTTCGCCGCGATGATCAACTCCCTGGGCGACGTATCCACTGCCGCCCACACCGTGGCGAACACGGTGGAGTCCGCCTTCTACATCCCCGGCTACGGGATGCAGGCCGCCGCAGCGACCCTGATGGGCAACGCCATCGGGAAGCGGGACCGGCAGCGGCAAAAGGACCTCTCCGTTCTCATCGTGGCGCTGGAGGTGGGCATGATGCTGGTGACAGGCAGCCTCCTCTTTGCCTTTGCCCCGCAGATGGTCCGGCTCTTCAGCCACGACGACCGGGTGATCGCCCTGGGCAGCACCGTGCTCCGGATGGTGGCCTGCTCAGAGCCCATCTTCGGCGTCGCCATCGTGCTGGAGGGAATGCTCCAGGGCGCCGGTCGGACCAAGGCCCCCTTTGTCTTCAACGTCATCGGCATGTGGGGGGTGCGCATCCTGGGCACCTTCCTCTTCATCCGCTTCCTGGGCGGCGACCTGGTCTCCGCCTGGGGCTGTATGATCGCCCACAATCTGCTGCTCTGCCTGCTCTTTGTGCTCTACTACCGAAAGCTGGAAAGGACATCATTCCATGGGAAAGACAGCCATCTATCCGGGGTCCTTTGACCCCTTCACCAACGGCCATCTGGACATCGTCCGCAAGGCCTCCGACATCTTTGACCGGGTCTGGATCGTCATCGGCGTCAACGCCGAGAAGCGCCGCTCCTTCCCGGCGGACCGAATGGCCGAGGCCATCGCCGAGACCCTGACCCGGCAGGGCATCCGCAACTGCGAGGTCGTCATCTGGGAGGGCCTGGTGGCGGAGTACGCCAAGCGCATGGGTACCGAGTACATGATCCGCGGTCTGCGGAACAACATGGACTACAACTACGAGGAGAACGTGGCCTCGGTGAACAAGCTCATCAACCCGGAGCTGGAATACGTCTATTTCCGCTCCAACAACGTGGCGGTCTCCTCCTCCATGGTCAAGGAGCTCCACGGCTACGGCAAGGACGTGTCCGCCTTTGTCCCGGAGACCGTGCTGCCCCTGCTGGAGACCCCGTGATCCGCCGCCCGTCTCCCATGAGGTGAACCCATGGCAAAAATGGAAAATCAAAAGCTGAAGCTCCTGGTGCTGAAGGACTATCTGGAGCAGAATACCGACCCGGAGCACCCGGCCACCATCCACGACCTTACGGCCTATCTGGAGAGCCGGGACATCCACGCCGAGCGCAAGAGCGTCTACCGGGACATCCAGCTCCTGCTGGACTACGGCTGCGACATCGTCGCCACCAAGGGCAAGACTGCCTCCTACTATATGAACGCTGGGGTCTTCGACCTGGCGGAGCTGAAGCTCCTGGCCGACGCGGTGCTGGCCTCCAAGTTCCTGACCGAGAAGAAGTCTTCCGTGCTGCTGAAAAAGCTGGGGAGCCTGACCAGCCGCCAGCGGGCGGTGGAGCTGCGCCGCTCCATGGTGGTCTCGGGCCGGGTCAAGTCCATGAACGAGAGCGTCTTCTACAACGTGGACGCCCTGCATGAGGCCATCCGCACCAACAGCCAGATCCGCTTCCGCTACTTCGAGTGGAACCGGGACAAGGAGCGGGTCTACCGCAAGGGCGTCCGCACCGCCAGCCCCTACGCCCTGCGCTGGGACGACTCCAACTACTACCTGATCGCCCACACCCCGGAGTACGGCATCACCCACTTCCGGGTGGACAAGATGAACAGCATCCAGCTCACCGGGGAGCCCCGGGTCCAGACCGAGGAGACGAAGCAGCTGGACCTTGCCAACTACGGCAAGGAGGTCTTCGGCATGTTCAACGGCGAGCTCCAGACCGTCCGGATGCGCTTCGAGAACGGGCTGGCCGGGGTCGTCATCGACCGCTTCGGCAAGGACATCATGCTGATCCCCGACGACGACGCGCATTTCATCTGCGCCGCCGAGGTCATGGTCTCGCCGGTCTTCTACGCCTGGATCGCCTCCTTCGGCACCCGCGCCAGGCTCCTGTCCCCGGCGTCCGTTGTCGAGGGCTTCGTGGAGGACTGCAAAAACACCCTGGAACTGTATCAAACGCCGTAGGGGCGCTCACTGAGCGCCCGCACCGCTCAGCCGAGGAGAACTATTCATGAAAAAGGATCGCAAAGAGCTGTTTCGCGCCTTGAAATTTACCCTGTTTTCGGTCTCCGCCGGTCTGATCCAGATCGCGGTCACGTTTTTGCTTGCCCAATTTGTGATCACGGATAAAGCTCTGTACTGGATCCCCTATCTGATCGGCCTTATCTGCTCCGTGGTCTACAACTTCACCATCAACCGGAAATACACCTTTCATTCGGCGGCAAACGTCCCCGTTGCCATGCTGAAGGTCTTTGCCTTCTACTGTGTGTTCACGCCGGCATCTACGCTTTGGGTGAAATATTTCACGGAGACCCTGCACTGGAACGAGATCCTCGTACAGGCCGGGACCATGCTCGTCAACTTTGTCACGGAATATCTGTTCACCCGCTACGTGGTCTACCGAAACCAGGTGGACAACGACGGCACTGTTTCCGAGTAAGGGCGGTCACATTGGCCGACCTCTCTGTCATATAGTTTGAAAAGGAGACCCAGCTATGAAAGCCTTTACTCCCGTCTATGTCCCCGTGGGCGTCGGCACCTTCCATATGCCCAGCGCGGATGAGGCCTTTGCCCGTTCCTGTGAACTGCTGAAAGGCTTCGACCCTAACTTTGTCTGCCCGGAGGACAAGCTTCTTTCGGTGGACGCCCTGCGGGCCTATCTGGAGCCACTGAAGCCGGACCTGATCGTCTTCCAGAACCTGACCTTTGCCAATGCGGCCTATATGTCGGAGGTCCTGCGGCGCTTCGACTGTCCTCTGGTCCTCTGGACCCTGCGGGAGCCCGTCATCGACGGAGGCCGCCTGCGGCTGAACTCCCTCACCGGAGCCTACTCCGCCGCCAACGCTCTGCGGGCCTTTGGGAACCGCCCCTTCGTCTACGTCTACGGCGCGCCGGACAACCCCCTCGTCATGCACCGGCTGCTCTGCGCCCTGGCCGCTGCCCGGGTCAAAAAGGACCTGCGCACCCTGAAGCTGGCCGCCGTGGGCCACACGCCCCAGGGCTTCGGCTTCGGCAGGGCCCTGGACGCCGAGCTCTTGTCCGTCTTCGGCGTGGAGCTGGAGACCGTGGAGGCCCGGGAGCTGATTCGGCGGGCCAAGGCCGTCTCCGAGGCGGACTGTACTGCCTGCCTGGAAAAGACTGCCGCCTGCACCTGCGGCTTTGAGAACACCCCGGAGCAAAATCGGGTGGACCACGCGAAGCTTCTTCGGGCCTATCTGGATTATGTAAACGAAAAACACATCGGCGCCCTGGCCTCCCGCTGCTGGCCGGACTTCTTCACGGACTACGGCACCCCGGTCTGCACGGTGCTGTCCATGCTCAACGACGCGGGGGTGGCCGCCGCCTGCGAGGCGGACGTCTACGGAGCCCTGTCCATGTGGATCGGGATGCAGCTCTCGGGTCAGCCCGCCTTCTTCGGCGACCCGGTCTCCCTGGACGAGGCCGAGAACAGCCTGACCTTTTGGCACTGCGGCGCGGCGGCCTGCTCCCTGGCGCGGCGGGACACCGGAGCCGCGGTGGGGGTCCACCCCAACCGGAGGATCGGCCCCGCCATGGACTTTGGCTGCGAGGCCTTCCCCACGGCCACCGTCTTCCGGGTGGGCCGGGAGCCCGACGGCAGCTTCCGCTTCTTCCTGGCCGAGGGGGAGATCCTGGACAAGCCCAAGCAGTTCACCGGCACCTCCGTCGTCGTCAGGACCGACGCCCCGGTGCGGGAGCTGGTGGAAAACAGCGTCAAGGCGGGCTTCGAGCCCCACTTAGCCGTCCTCCGGGGCCGCCACGGGAAGGCCCTGGAATATCTCGCACAGTTCTTCGGCTTTGAAGTTGTGAAATACGAATGATTCAGGAATGTAGGGACGAGCATTGCTCGTCCGCGGACAAGCGATGCTTGTCCCTACAACGTTGAACGAAAGGAGAGCGCTATGATTAAAACCGTCGGCATCGTCAGCCTGTCCCGGGGCATCATCGGGGAGCCCTTCGTCAGGCATGAATTCGATCTGGGCGTCCGCCGCCTGGAGGAGATGGGCCTGAAGGTCAAATTCCTGCCCCACGCCCTGAAGGGCATTGACTATCTGAAAAACCACCCCGAGAAGCGGGCCGAGGACCTGTTGGAGGCCTTCCGGGACCCGGAGATCGACCTGATCCTCTGCGCCATCGGCGGCGATGACACCTTCCGCCTGGCGCCCTACCTCTTCGAGCACGGGGAGCTGGCGGCGGCCCTGCGGCCCAAGCCCTTCCTGGGCTTCTCCGACACCACCGTAAACCACCTGATGCTCCACAAGCTGGGCCTGCCCAGCTTCTACGGCCAGAGCTTCCTGGCGGACCTCTGCGAGCTGGACAAGGATATGCTGCCCTACACCCGCCGGTACTTTGAGGAGCTCGTCAGGACCGGCACCATCCGCGCCGTGACCCCCAGCCCGGTCTGGTACGAGGAGCGCACCGAATGGGGCCCGGAGCAGGTGGGCGTCCCCCGCATCGCCCATCCCAACACCGGCTTTGAGCTGCTCCAGGGTGCTCCGGTCTTCGAGGGAAAGATTCTGGGCGGCTGCATCGAGTCCCTCTACGACCTGCTCACCGGGGGCCGCTACGGCAGCGAGGCTGAGATCTGCCAGCGCTACGGCCTCTTCCCCGACGCGGAGGACTGGAAGGGCCGCATCCTCCTGCTGGAATCCAGCGAGGAAAAGCCCGGCCCGGCGCTCTACGAGAAGGTCCTGGTCCTGCTGAAGGAGCGGGGCGTCCTGTCCGCCGTCTCCGGCCTCCTGCTGGGCAAGCCCATGGACGGGACCTTTGAGGAGGAGTACAAGCAGGCTGTCCTCCGGGGCGTCGGCGACCTCCCAACCGCCAACGGCCTCCCGCTCTCCGTCGTCGCCAACCTCTCCATCGGCCACGCCACCCCCCGCTGCATTCTCCCCTTCGGCGTGGACGCGAGGGTGGACGCGGAGCGGCAGATCATCGAATTTAACGTGTAATATATCGAAAATCAAGCGAAAGAAGCGAGGAATTGCGGACCGCAATTCCTCGCTTCTTTCGCGCCGAAGGTTTATTACAGCAGCTTTTCCTTTTCCACCTGGAGCGTTTCGATCGCCTTCTTATTCAGCGGATAGAAGAAGCGCAGCAGAAGGAAGACCAGCAGGAACAGGACCGCCGGGATCATGACCGAGTCGTTGTACATGGTTTTCAGGGCCGCATCCGTCAGGCCTTCGGTTTTCAGCTCGGTGCCGTTGTAGCCGATGCGCAGCAGGGGCACGTTGATCAGGATGGTGGCGACCGTCTGGCCCAGCTTCCGCATGAAGGAGTAGAAGGCGTAGGAGGTGGCAACGTCGTTGACCCCGTATTTCACCTTGTTGTAGTCGATGGCGTCGGTGGCGAGGACCCAGACCAGCAGGAAGAGGAAGGCGGTACCGATGCCGGCCATGAGATTCGCCGCCAGGTAGAGCCACACGTTGGCGATGCCCGCCAGGGCCAGCAGGAAGAGGGCGATGTTGAAGACCGCCGCCAGCAGCACGCCCCAGGCGCAGACCTCCCGCCGCCCAAACTTGTTGCCCAGCTTCGTGGCAAAGAACATGATGACAGCCACGGGCAGATACTGGAACACCGTGGGCAGCATGGTCAGGCCGGGCTTTTGGAAGAAGTGGTGGAAGAGATAGGGGTTGTAGCCCTGGCCGAACATCTGCGCGGCCAGGAAGAGCATGGAGGCCAGCGCCACCGCCATAAAGGGACGGCTCTTGAGCAGGGCCTTGACGACCTTTGCGGTCTGTCCCTTCTGCCGGGGCTCCGGCTCGGAGACGACCCGTTCCTTGGTCCAGGCGTGGCAGAGCAGATAGAAGACCACAGACAGGACGGCGATCACGCAAACGCCGAGGAAGACCCGGGTGTAGCTCATCTCCTTGGTGCCGTCCGCAAGGGTCACGTAGCACACGGAGGCCAGCACCATGGCCGGCATGGCGCCGAAGGTGGAACCGATGGAGCGGAAGACCGAGAGGGAGGAGCGCTCCCTGTCGTCAGAGGTGATGACCTGGGCCAGGGAGCCGTAGGGGATGTTGATGCAGGTGTAGAGCATCCCGAAGAGGATGTAGGTGGCGTAGATGTAGGCCAGACGCCCCGCCGGGACGAGGCCCCGCACGTCCAGGAACATCAGGACGGCGGCCAGGGCCACGGGCAGAGAGAAGATGCGGATCCAGCGGCGGTAGCGCCCGTCGGCCTTCCGGCCCGCCCGGTCGATGATGCGGCCCCAGATGGGGTCGTTGACGGCGTCCCAGATCCGGGCGATGATGGTCATGACCATGACGTGCAGCACGGAGATCTCCAGCACGTCGGTGTAGTACTTGTTGAGAACGCTCTGGGTCAGGCCGAAGACCAGGCAGGAGGCCAGGTCGCCAAAGGCATAGCCCAGCTTGTCCCGGATGCCGATGCCGCGGGTGGCGGCCAGGGGAGAGGTAGATGCTTTGCTCATAGTATATCCTCCGTTCTTGTGTATGTAGGGGCAAGCATCGCTTGTCCGCCGTTGTCTCTAAGTTGAAAGTTGAAAATTGAAAGTTGAAAATGAATGTGTTTTTCAGATTGCTATCTGAAAAACTGCGTATCATTTGCCGCACTTTCGATACGGGTCAGTCATCGAAACAAATTTGAATAATCGCCTGCGGCGACGGATTAAGGTTAAATCTCCCCTGCCCCTCTTTTAAGCAAAAGAGGGCTTCCTGCGGGGCGTTGAAGCGAAATGTTTTTCGTCGTTCAAATGGCAATTTGAACGACACCGAAACTTTCAACTTTCAACTTTCAACTTTCAATTTGTTCCGGCTTGTGCCGCTGTTCTGAATACGTCCGTGTACGCACTGCCTTCTCGGTAGAAAACTGGCGGCCGCCCCAGGCGGCAGCGGACGTTGTACTCCTTGCCGCCCTCCAGCTCCTTCCCGGTCCAGAAGTGGACCCACCGGCCCGCGGGCAGGAAGACCTGCCGGTATTGCAGTCCCTTTTCCAGGACCGGGCAGACGTAGAGCTCGCTGCCGAAGAAATAGCTGTAGGGGTCCCGGCTGGCGCCGTAGTCCACGGCCTGCCAGAAGTCAGGCCGCAGAGCGGGCAAGCCCTCCCCGGCCTCCGCCAAGCAGCGGAGCAGATAGGGCTTCAGGGCGGTGTGGACCTTCGTCAGCTTCACGGTGTAGGGCAGGACCTCCGGGTCGTCGAACTGGACGTTGGCCCAGGGCCGCAGGGATTCGTGGCTCCGCATGAGCGGGGAGAAGCAGGCCATCTCCATCCAGCGGATGAAGAGCTCCGCGTTTCGCTTGATCTTGAGGAAGGTGAAGAAGCCGCCGATGTCGGAGTGGACCAGGCTCACGCCGGAGAAACCCAGGTTGAAGCTGGCGGGCAGGACGCAGGGCATCCCGTAGTCCTTCGTCCAGTCGGTGTGCTGGTCGCCGTTCCAGAGGATCGGCGCGTAAGTCTGGACGCCGGGGTAGCCGGAGCGCATGAAGAACATCACGTCCTCCGCCCCGTACTCCTCCACGGCCTCCCGGTTCAGCTTCGCCCAGAGGACGGGCCAGCGGTTGTGGAGCCGGGCCGGGTCCCCCTCGTGGAGCACGCAGTCCACGGGCAGGTACTCGCCGAAGTCCGCCATCCAGCCGGAGACGCCCTGGTCCAGCATGTTCCGCTTGATGAGGACCTCCTTGATGAAGGTCACGGTCTCGGGGTTCGTGAGGTCCAGCATCCCGGCCTCGAAGGTGGTGGACTTGATGTGGTACACTGTGCCGTCCTGCCGGGTGATGAGCCAGCCCTTGTCTCTGCATTCCTTGTAGAGGCGGCTGTCCTTCACCAGATAGGGGTTGATGTAGGCCAGGAATCGGACGCCCCGCTCCCGCAGCCGGGCGACGGTCTGCTTCAGCGCGGGGTAGAGCTTCTCGTCCGCTTCCCAGTTCCACCAGACCTGCTTGCCCATGGCGGTGCGGTTCTCGCCGGACCAGTCCTGACACCAGACGGCGGAGACCTTCGCTCCGGCGTCCAGCATGGCGAAGGCTTTCTGCACCGCGGTCTCGCCGCCCCCCTGGACCCCTAAGATCATGCCCTCCAGGCACCAGTCCGGGAGGTACTGCCGGTTGGGGATGTCTCGGGCCAGAGCCCGGACCAGGGTCTCGTAGTCCTCCGCCCGCAGCAGGGTCAGGGAGGCCGGGCAGGCGTCGAAGGTAAAGCTGAAGGTCTCGCCGAAGTCGGAAATGCCGTCGCTGTCGGTGTCGAAGCGGATCAGCCGCCCCCGGTCCGTCACAAAGACGGGCATAGGCGCGTAGCTGCCGATGCGGCTGTGGGGCTTTTCGCGGTAGAGCTTCCGGGGCAGCAGGGCCTTTTCAAGGACCGTGGCGGCCTGGATGTGCTCGGAGACCAGGTTCACCACCCGCTCCCCCCGGAGATTGACCTGCCGGTACTGCTCGCCGCCGCCGAAGACGGCCTCGTCCGCCTCCGCGGGCAGGGTGAAGGTATAGGCCCGGCCCGCTTCGCCGCAGAGCTCCAGCACCGCGCCGTGCTCCAGCTCCCGCGGGGTGACGCGCAGGCAGTGGTCCCCGCCGGTCAGGACGACGGCGTCGCCCTCCGGGGCCGCCTCCGTCAGCGGACAGCGGTCCAGCTCCGCCACCTGCTCCTTGACGGTGCCGCGGTTGGCGGAATAGGTCTTTTCCCGCCGGAGCGTGACGGCAAAGGGTCGATCCGGCCTGTGCTCCAGCAGGACCTGTCCGTCCAGAGAAAGAGTCCAGACGCCGTTTTGGATCATAGATTGGAGCATAGACGACCTCCTTTCATCGTTTCTGCGTTCATCATATCACAGCAGCGGTAGGATGGCAAGTAAAAAAACCGGCTGCCCGCAGGCAGCCGGTAAAAAAGCGAAGGAGCGTTACAGAGCAGAATAGCCGAAGCTGTTGACCAGGGCGTCCAGACGGCGGCCCGCCTTGCAGTAGGGGCAGTCGCGGTAGTCGTAGCTGGCGTAGTTGGGCAGGTCGTTCAGGTCATAGACCGAGTGGACCGGGAAGCCCGAGGAGGTGTCCACGGCACTGTAGAGGGCGCACACGCCGCTGACCTCGCCGCCGTAGTAGCCGATGGCCTCGATGGAGCGGTTGGCGGTGAAGCCCGTGGTGACGCTGGCCATGAGGACCAGAACGTGCTTGTCCCGGATCAGGGGCTGGACGTTGTCCCGGAAGATGATCTGGCTGTTGGCGTTGTATTCCGGCTCCAGCACACAGATGTCCCGATGGTCGTTGATGCTGCGGGAGGAGGTGACGAGCTCCCGGGCCAGGCAGGTGCCGATGACAGCGGTGCCGTCGAGGCAGAGAATGGTGTCCACCGGGATGTTCCGGTAGAAGGGGGCCAACTGCTTGGCAACATCTGACGCCTCATTCAGGCGGGTCTTGTGGTAGGAGATATCGACGTAGTAGTTGATATGGCTGTGGTTGGTGGCAAAATGGCCGCGGGCCACACGAAGGGGTACGTTGCCTCTTCTGACGGGCAGCTCCTGAATTTCAATCACGGCAAAATCCTCCCTTTCAGGTTGTTATTGTTATTCTACCTCTAAACAGGTCGATTTGTCAAGTGCTTCCCTGCTTATCGTTGACAAAAAAACAAAAGGGAATTATAATAAGAAATAATAACACAGAGGAGGCATGTCCCATGTCCGGTGAAACGATCCTTCAGCTTGTCGGTTACTTTTCCACGCTTCTGATCCTGGTCTCCTTCCTGATGACCTCGGTGGTCAAGCTGCGCCTGGTGAACTTAGTGGGCTCCGCCATTTTCGTGGTCTTCGCTTTCCTGACAAAATCTTACCCCACGGCCATCATGAACGTGGGCCTGTGCATCATCAACATCTATTTCCTGATCCGCCTCCTGCGGGCCAAGCGGCTGACGCTGATGCTGCCCATTGACCTGGACAGTGCCTATCTGCGGGAGTTTTTGAAGCTCTACCGGGAGGACATTCGCACCTATTTCCCCGCCTTCGACGCGGACGCCCCCGGTGTGGACGCAGCCTATTTCGTCTACTACGACATGGACCCCGTGGGCCTGACCATGGGCAACCGCCTGGCGGACGGTGCGCTGGACATCCGCCTGGACTACACCATCCCCAAGTACCGCGACGCCTCCGTGGGCCGCTTCCTCTATCCCCACCTGCTGGGGGAGGAGGGCTTCACGGCCCTGGAGTTCCGCAACGCCTCCGAGAAGCATGAGAAGTACCTGCAAAAGGTGGGTTTCCGCAAAGAGGGCGACTGCTGGCGGCTGACGAAGGGATAGGCAACAGGCAACAGGCAACAGGCATCAGGGGACGGGGGACGCGGATCCTTCGCTCCGCTCAGGATGACACGCGTGTAGCGCGGGCAATCTGCCCGCCGTCCCCCGCCGTAGGGGCGCTCACTGAGCGCCCGCCGTTCCCCGCCCGGACAAGGTTAGAAGTAAGAGGTAAGAAGTAAGAAGTGACCGCACGGTAGCGGCGCACAGTGTGCGCCACGGGTCCTGCCGTCCCCCGTCCGTAGGGACAGCTCTGTAGGGACGGCTCTCAGCCGTCCGCCTTCCCACACTTAGTAAACACACATCAAAAAACGGGGAATGCACATGGAAGAAAAAATTTTACCGACCCACATCATCGCTGCCGCAGGCGTGGTGCGCAACGATCAAAACGAGCTCCTGCTGGTCAACACGCCCCGGCACGGCTGGGTATTCCCCGGCGGCATCGTCGAGGTGGGGGAGAACGTCATCGATGGTGTGAAGCGGGAAGTGATGGAGGAGACCGGCATCGCCGTCGAGGTCGGAGACCTGTTCTGCGTCTCCTCCAATACGCAAAAATACCCCGGCTACAACGGGGTAAAGGAAGTGCCCACCAAGCTTATGCTGGACTTCATCTGCAAGGCGAAGGCCGGGACCCCGCGCCCCTCCGAGGAGAATACTGAATCAGCCTATTTCCCCGTGGAGCAGGCGTCGGTCCTGATCCAAGACCCGGTGATCCGGGAGCGCTTTCAGGCATATCTGGACTATACAGGCAGACCGATCTATCTGGAATACGTTAGAAAACCGAGCTATCAGTTAAAGTTCAAACGACTGTTATAACCATTCCCTGTTGCCCGTTGCCTGTTGCCTGTTGCCTCAAAATACAGGAGGAAACCATATGAAGCTTTTATACGCAGAGGACGAACGCAGCCTTGCGGAGGCTGTGGTGGACGTGCTGGAATACCACAAGTACAAGGTGGACGTGGTCTATGACGGGCAGGATGCCCTGGACTGGGCCGCCAACGACAGCTACGACGGCATCATCCTGGACGTGATGATGCCCAAGCTCAGCGGCCTGGAGGTCCTGAAGCGGCTGCGGGCCAAGGGGGACCGGACCCCCATCCTCCTGCTGACGGCCAAGGCCGAGGTGGAGGACCGGATCCAGGGCCTGGACCTGGGGGCGGACGACTATCTGCCCAAGCCCTTCGCCATGGGCGAGCTCCTGGCCCGCATCCGGGCCATGCTCCGCCGCCGGGAGGACTTCACCCCGGACCTGCTCACCATGGGAAACCTGACCCTGGACCGCCAGAGCTACACCCTGGCGGTGGGGGAGAACAAGCTGCTCCTGCCAAAGCTGGAGTATCAGATGATGGAGATGTTCCTGCTCAACCGGGGCATTTATCTCTCCACCGAGGACATTCTGGTCAAGGTCTGGGGCTATGACACCGACGCCGAAATCGGCATCGTCTGGGTCTACATCTCCTATTTGCGCAAGAAGCTGGCAAGCTTAGGGGCCGACGTGGTCCTCAAGGCCAAACGAAACATCGGCTACACGCTGGAGCAGGCAACATGATCAAAACACTGAAACGAAAATTTATCGTGTCGGCCATGATCGCCGTTACGGTGCTGCTGGTGACGCTGCTGGGCGCGGTGAACGCGGTGAACGCCTGGACCACGGCCCAGGACACGGAGCGTCTGCTGGAAAACCTGGTGCAGATGGAGTCCGACGGCAGGCCGGACATGCCCCAGGCAGAGCAGCCCCCGGAGGGCGAAGCGCCGCCGGAGCTGCCTGCCGGAGAAAACGGATTCCGTCCCGAAGGAGAGCCCCCCGCCCAGCGGGAGGAGGGCCGGGGCAAGGGCTTTATGGCCGAGGTCTTTACGGAGAACGACAGGCTCTCCGCGGTCTATTTTACCGTCTGGACCAGGGACGGCGAGGTCGTCCGGTCCGACGTGAGTCGGATCTCCACCGTCTCTGAGACCGACGCAGCCGCCCTGGCCCAGTCGGTCCTGGCCGAAGACGCTGCGGAGGGGCGGACCGACAGCTTCCGCTATGCCTCCGCCCGCAACCGGAACGACGAAACGGTCTATGTCTTTCTGGAGAACTCCGCCCGCCGCAACGCGGTGCTGCGGGTCGTCGCCCTCTCTGCCCTGGCGGGGCTGGGGGGCTGGCTGCTGATGCTGGGTCTGGTGTGCCTGCTGGCGAAGAAGACCATCGCCCCCATCGCGGAGAACATGGACCGGCAGCGCCAGTTCGTCACCGACGCGGGCCACGAGCTCAAAACGCCCCTGGCCATCATCCAGGCCAATACGGAGGCTATGGAGCTGATCGCCGGGGAGAGCAAATGGAGCCGCAACATCAAGACCCAGACCGCCCGCCTTACGGAGCTGACGCAGAACCTGTTGACCCTGGCCCGGGCCGACGAAGAGCCCTCCTTGGGGAGCCTCGCGCCGGTGGAGCTGTCCGCCCTGGCGGAGAAAACCGCCCAGATGTTCCAGACGCCCATGGAGCAAAAGGGACTGCGCCTGGAGGCGAAGCTGGCCCCCGGCCTCGTCGTCCGGGGCAGCGAGGATCAGCTGCGGAGCCTGCTGTCCATTCTGCTGGACAATGCCGTCAAGTACGCCTCCGAAAACTCCGCTCTGCGGCTGAGCTTGAAGGGGGAGGAGAAGACCTGCACCCTGCGGCTGGAAAACCGCTGCGACAAGCTGCCGGACTGCCCGCCGGAGCGGCTCTTTGACCGCTTCTACCGGGCGGACGCCGCCCGGACCCAGTCCTCCGGCGGCTTCGGCATCGGCCTCTCCGCCGCTCAGGTCATCGTCCTGCGCCACCGTGGCCGCCTGGAGGCCGAGTACCCGGCGGAAGACCGCGTCGCCTTCACGGTCACACTGCCGCGCTGAGCCGGAGCTTCATGATTCGTTTTCCAAAAGCGCACAGGGGCCGGTTCTATGTGTTATTTCAGAACACATAGAACCGGCCCCTGTGCGTATGATTGCTTAGGCTTCCCCGGGTTATCCCTTGACTGCGCCGGCGGCGACGCCCTTGATGATGTGCTTCTGACAGGTCAGATAGAAGATGATGACCGGAATGATGGACAGCAGGATCAGGGCCATAGTCGCGCCCAGATCCACGGTGCCGTAGCTGCCCTTCAGGTACTGGATGTGGATGGGGATGGTGCGGTACTCGTTGATGTTCAGCACCAGGTAGGGCAGCAGATAGTCGTTCCAGATCCACATGATCTCCAGAATGCCCACGGAGATCAGCGTGGGCTTCAGCATGGGAAGCACAATGCGGAAATAGGTCCGCACAGGGCCGCAGCCGTCAATGGCTGCGGATTCCTCGATTTCCAGGGGGATGGACTTGACAAAGCCCACGAACATAAAGATGGCAAGGCCGGCACCGAAGCCCAGATAGACCACGGGGATGGTCCAGGGGGTGTTCAGATGGAGCTTGTCCGCCGTCTTGGACAGGGTGTACATGACCATCTGGAAGGGCACCACCATGGAAAAGACGCAGAGGAAGTAGATCACCTTGCAGAACATGGATTTGACCCGGGCAATGTACCAGGCAGCCATAGAGGTGAACAGAAGGATCAGCGTCGTGGAGGCCACGGTGATCAGCACACTGAAGACCACGCTCTTCCAGAAGGGATAGTTGCCGAAGGTCATGCCTTTGACGAAGTTTTGCAGACCGTTCCAGCTATCCCCGTTGGGGAAGGCAAAGGTCTCTGACTTGACGAAGGCGTTCTGCTTGAAGGAGTTGATGACCACTGTGAGGACGGGCAGCACATAGATGATGCAGATGACCGCCAGCACCACGGAGAGCACAGTCTTGCGCCTGCGCTCGGAAGAGAAGCTTTTCTGTCTCATTACTGCTGCACCTCCCGTTTTCTGGTAAACCGGAGCTGGATCAGACCCAGACCCGCTACAAGGATAAAGAACAGAACGGCCTTGGCCTGGCCGACGCCGGGAGACGCGGTATTGGAGCTGTAGAAGGTGTTGAAGATGTTCAGAGCCAGCATTTCCGTGGTCTTGATCGAGGAGCCGTCCGGCTGGATCACGAAGGGCTGTCCGGCGGTCAGCGCCATATTCTGGTCGAAGAGCTTGAAGCCGTTGGTCAGGCTCAGAAAGGTGCAGATGGTGATGGAGGGCATGACGTTCGGGATGATGACCCGGAAGAGGGTCTGTCGGCGGTTGGCGCCGTCGATCTTGGCGGCCTCCAGCATATCCTCCGGGACTGCCTGGAGCCCTGCAATGTAGATGATCATCATATAGCCGATCTGCTGCCAGAGCATCAGGATGATCAGCCCCCAGAAGCCGTATTTGGTCTCCATGAGGATGGAGGTGCTGTACATGGACAGCACACCGTCAAAAATCATGGACCAGATATAGCCCAGGACAATGCCGCCGATGAGGTTCGGCATGAAGAACACCGTGCGGAAGAGGTTGCTTCCCTTGATGCCCTGGGTCAGCAGGTAGGCCACCATAAAGGCCAGCACGTTGATCAGCACCAGGCTGACCCCCGCGAAGAGGGCGGTGTACCAGAAGGCGTGCCGGAAGCTGGGATCCTCCAGCGCCCGGGCAAAGTTGCCGAAGCCGATGAACTCCGCGTCGGAGATCAGGCGGAACTTGCACAGAGACAGCCAGATGCCCTGGACAAAGGGCCAGACAAAGCCGATGATAAAGGCGGCCACCACAGGGCCGAGAAAGAGCAGGCCCCAGCGGCGGGTCGGATGCTTCCAGATTTGCTTGAGCGGATTCATTTTCCTCTCACTTCCCTTTCGGAATTGTAAAAGCAGGGCGGGTTTGCGGCCCGCCCTGCGGTTTCGGTGGAATTACCGGTTGGCGTTGTTGTACTGGGTGGCCCAGCCTTCCACGAAGGCGGTCTTGACAGCTTCCCAGTTGGCGTCGCTCTGGTCGGCGTTGTAGGCGTTCAGAGCGGAGACCAGGGCAGCGCGGTACTCGTTCACGTTGGGCTGATAGTTGGTGGCCCAGTCCATGACGTAGCAGCCGTTGGAGGTGTACTTGGCAGCGTCATTCAGGAAGCCATTGGTGGAAGTCACAGCGGACTTGTAAGGCATAATGCCCAGCTGATTCACCATCTTGGCGGAGGCGTCGGGATCGGTGACAAGCCAGACCATGAAGTCGATGGTGGCCTTCTGATCGGCCTCGGAGGCCTTGGCATTGACAGCCCAGCAGTTCTCGGTGCCGCAGTTCAGACCGGCCTTCTCCTCGCCCTCCACGCCGCAGTAGTAGGGGATCATGGTGGCGTTGGGGACAGCCTCGGAAACGGCAGCGTACTCCCAGGAACCGTTGACAAAGAAGGCAGCCTTGCCGGTCTTGAACTCGTTCTCGGCGTCATGGCCGCCGGTGGCGAGGTCGGTGGGAGCGGTGAGGGAGTTGTTGATGCACAGGTCGTACAGGTTCTTGAAGTTCTCCATGTACTTGCCATTCAGGGTGGCGGGGCACTCGGTCCAGCCGCCGGCGTCGCGCTCTTCATAGAAGTACTCCAGGTTGGCCATGTGGCCGGTGAAGCGCCAGGAGGAGGAGGAGTCCATGTCGGAGGAGGAGAAGGCGTCGAAGCCCAGCTCGGCAGCGCGGGCGTGGATGTCCTCAGCCACGGCCTTCAGGCCTGCAAAGTTCTTGATCTCGTCCATGGTATGACCGGCCTGCTCGATTAGGGTGGGGTTGGCGATGATGCCGTAGCACTCATAGCAGTAGCCGATGGAGACCAGCTTGCCGCTCTCGTCGTACAGGTTGTAGGCGTCGGTGTTCAGTTCCTTTTCGATGGCGGTGCCCTTCAGATCCAGGGCGTAGTCCTTCCACTGCTTGACGCCGGCCTGGTTGCCGATGACGAACAGGGTGGGAGCGCTGGACTTGTCCATCTCGGAGGTCAGGGTCTGGCTGTAGGTGCCGGAGGCAGCGGTGACGACCTTGACGCTCACGCCGGTCTTATCGGTGTAGGTCTTGGCAAGATCCTGAAGGGTCTCGTCCAGTTCGGGCTTGAAGTTCAGCCAGTAGACAGAGCCTTTGGCGTCGTCAGCGGGCTTGGCGTCGTTGGTGCAGCCGGCAAACAGGCAGAGCACCATCACGGCGGCGAGAAGGAGTGCAAATGCTTTCTTCATGTGAAATCTTCCTTTCCTTTTTCGGTTGTTCGTTGGAATGATTATTTTAACATCCCTGTTCGGATGTAAAATACACGCAGGCGTCTCGACGCGCTCAGCAGCGCGGAGGCGCTGTGCTCTCGCCTAAGCTGAGAGCGGCGTCAAAGACCAGCTGCCGGTTTTTGCCGCGTCCCTCGACCGGGGCCAGGAGCGTCCGGGTCGAGCCCGGCTTCCCGCAGGGCGTCGCAGCAGCCCAGATAGCGGAGCTCGCTGATGGAGCGGTCGTGGACGGAATCCGGCAGGATCGCGATCCGCCGATTCCCCTTACGGAGCAGGGTCCGGAGGGCTTCTCGGCCCGTCTTTCGGTTAAAATAGCATCATTCCTTCCAATTGTCAATTTAGAGAGTTGCACAATTATTGAGCTTTGATTTCATGTATTGTGCACAAAAACGCAGAACACAGGGGCACAAGGGGCTGGTTCTATGCGTTGATCCAGAACACATAGAACCGGCCCCTGTGCTTCATCATGATTCCGTGATATGGTAATACTTCAATATCTGCTGAAAGCGGTCCTGGGCAAGGCCGCAGGTGTCGCGGAGGTAGCCTCGCTCGGTTTCCCAGTATTGGAGGCCGCGGTAGTAGAAGGCCTTGAGATCGTCCGTGATGATAAAGGGAACGACGCCGAAACGAAGGCATTCCTTGAAGAGCAGCAGGCGGCCTACGCGGCCGTTGCCGTCCTGGAAGGGGTGGATGCGCTCGAAGCGGTAATGGAAGTCCAGCAGATCGTCGAAGGTCTTTTCTTTCTTGGCGTTGTAATCCCGGAGCAGTGCCTTTATGGCGGCGGGAACGTCCTCCGGCGCGGTGGTGGCGCGGCCGCCGACCTCGTTGGGAAAGCGTTTGTAGTCACCCACGGCAAACCAATCCTTGCGGCTGTCGGTGGTGCCATTTTTCAGAACGGCGTGGAGCTGCTTGATCAGACTTTCCGTAATCGCGTGATTGGCCGCGTCGATGATCAGGTCGATGCAGCGGAAGTGATTCGCCGTCTCCACCACGTCGTCCACCCGGACGCTGGCGTCCACGCCGATGGTATTCGTCTCGAAGATCAGCCGGGTTTGGTCGTGGGTCAGGCGGCTGCCCTCCATGTGGTTGGAGTTGTAGGTCAGGTCGATCTGGATCCTATGATAAATGCCGCCGTGGAGCTTCGCCGCCTTCTCGTCCCGCAGGACCGTGAGCAGATCCCGCCGCCCGGCGTCGCTTCTCGGCTTGCGGGCGGGCTTCTCGGCAGTCTCCGGCACGTTCCAGGTTTTTCCCGTTAGTAAGGCTCCGGGGATCCGCCCCTGGGCGCAGTAATTGCGCACGCTGCGCTCGGAAAGCCCCCAACGCTTTGCCGCCTCCGCTACTGAGATATAGAGCATTATCTGCACCTCCAAATCATTCTTCCGGCAATATTATACCCCATTATCGGCAATATAGCAATTGGAATTTTGAAATAATTTTATGAAAATAATTGCCGAAAAACCGGCCTGTTTTCAGTCCTTTGTTGCTCGACAAAACGAATGATTAACCTGTGCAAAACGGAATGACGGATACACGTTTTCGGTGTACCCGTCATTCTCGCTCTATCTCGACAATCTCATTCGGCGTACAGTCCAGAATCCGACATAGCCTGCTGAGTGTGATCATGGTGATGTTCCGTCCCTTTTTCAGCGAATCCAGTGTTCGGTTGTCGATGCCGCCCTTGATAAGCTGATACTGCGTCACGCCTTTCTTAGACATGGTTTTCCATAATGGCTTATAGTTGAACAACAAAATCACCACCATTGCAGAACTATTGCAATTATAGGGTAATTTTATAAAAATAAGTATTGTGATTATACTCACAATATGGTATAATGAAAATAAGTAATTTGAGCGAAATAAACGGCAGCAGAAGAGAGGAGGATCAAGATGACCGAATACAAGCTTTCAAATTACAATTTTACGTTCCCATACCCCAAGCTTGCGGAGGGGAAAAAGCAGACCGTCATGTATAACACCCGGACCGGCGTGATCGCGCTGATCAAAGAGGACAAGCTGACACAGTACCTGGAATTTGCCGAAAAGGGTACGCCTGTGGCGGACGAGGACCTGCTGGCCGATTTGCGGCGCGGCGGCTTTGTGGTAAACCGGGACTTTGACGAGCTGGCGGCGCTGAAGTACAGGCTTCTCAGCGCCAAATACGATAAAACCCACCTCAATCTCACCATCGCTCCTACCTCCGACTGCAATTTCCGCTGCATTTACTGCTATGAGAAGGACAGCATCAAGCCTGTCACCATGTCGGAGCAGACCCAGGAGGAGCTGATCGCCTTTGTCAAGCAGTACACTCCGACCATCAAGCTCCTCAGTGTCTGCTGGTACGGCGGGGAGCCGCTTCTGGCCCTGGACATCATCGAAAAGCTGAGCGAGGTCTTTCTGAAGCTCTGTGAGGAGAATCAGATTGCTTACGTCGCCTCCATGGTGACAAACGGCTATCTGCTGACGCCGGACAAGCTGGAGAAGCTCCACCGGTGGAAAATTGAGGATATCCAAATCACGCTGGACGGGGCCGCGGAGGACCACGACAAGCGCCGCTTCCTGAAGGGCGGCCTGCCCACCTTTGACCGGATCGTCGAGAACCTCAGCGCGGCAAAGGACAAGCTTCCGGCCCAGGTGAAGATTCGCATCAACGCCGACCGCCACAACATCGACCGGGTGGATAATGTGATCAAAATCCTCCGGGAGAAGGAGCTGCTGGAGAAGGTCTATCCCTATCTGGCTATGGTGGAAAACAGCAACAACGCCTACAACGACAATTCCTGTCTGCACACCAATGAGTTTTCGCAGCGCGAATTTGAGTTCATTACGCGAAACGGGCTGGATCTTTTAAGCCATACCCCGCGGCAGCTCGGCAATTACTGCATTGCTGACAGATGCGCAGGCTTTGTCTGCAATGCCGACGGTCGCATCTACAAGTGCTGGAACGATATTGGGATTGAGGCCCGCAGCGTCGGAACGCTCAAAGACGGGGGAAAGCAGTCTCCGCGTTTCTTTGACTATCTGCTCTACGACCCGACGGAGGACCCAGCCTGCCGGGACTGCAAATTCCTTCCCGTCTGCATGGGCGGCTGCCCGAACAAACGGGTGCAAAACGATCCCGCTCGCTGCACCCAGATGAAAGAAGGCCTGGAACGGTTTATGAGCGTGATCCCCTCCATTCTGAAAGAACAGGCAGACAAACACGCGCAGGAAACCGGGCAGCAGGCATAACCGCATAAAAAACCTGCTATCCTGGAGGTATCTCTCTTTTGAACTGTTTCTCAGCACATTAACGATGCCTTGCGTCACGACAAAGCGATTTTATGCCAGACGCTGCGTTTGTAGGCTGTGTCTCGATACTGATTTGGTTTTGACCAATTTGTCCAATGAAAATATATAAGATGGAGGTGAAACAAATGGAATTTTTGAGCCTTGGAATTCTTAATCCCGGAGATCGTCCCAATGTTATGGTTAATTGCCCTATTGCTGATGTCGGCGGCGGCGGCGGCTGGGGCTATTGCGGTTGTTATGCGTTTAGCGGCTGTTATTGGGCGAAATAGAGAATATGGTTCTTGCTGCCTGTTTTTTCGTTCTGTAACTCAATCGCAAAAACGTCTCTATAAGACACAGTAAAAAAGATACATCTAAAAGACAAAGTGGCTGACGTTTTGCTTGCCGGGAAACGGCAGGAGAAAAACAAGTTCACAATTGTCTGACGGGAAGATCGTTAATGTGCTGAGAAGCAGTTCAAAAAGAGGTTTGTTTCCGGGACGTCTAAATCCCGCGCCTGATACGGACAAGCTGCTCGGCAGGCCTGCGCCTGCCTCGGCGATTGTGTGAGAGACGGTACACGATTCCCATGTACCGTCTCTTTTTAAGGAATTTTATGAAAAAAATATTTGCTTTTGCAAAACCTTACCTGAAGCCCTTCCGGGGCGCTGTGGCAGTCCTGATCCTGCTGTATATTATAGCGGGACTGGCAGCTCTGGTGCAGCCCTATCTTTTTGGCAGTTTTGTGGACGCCTTGCTCAACGGGTCCGCCGCCAGCCGGATGGCGTCCTATGTCCTGCTGATTGCGGGCCTGGGGACCGTAGAGTTGGTCCTGGGCTGCGTCTGCGAACGCCTCTATATCCGTGTGCAATGCAGGAGCGGCCACGCCCTGAACGTGGACGCGATCCATCGGATCCAGAATATGCCCTTCCGCTTTATGCGGGACAGAAACGCGAGCTTCCTGAACCGGCAGATCAACGGCGACGCCAATGCCGTCGTCATTTTCTGCATTACGGTGCTGGAAAACATCCTCACAAACGTCCTGTCGCTTTTGCTCCCGCTGGTCCTGATCGCACGAATGGAGCCCTGGCTCGGCCTGGCGGTGTTGGCGGTCAATCTGCTCTATTTCGCCCTCTATCATCTGCTGAAGGGCAGGCTTTACCGAGCCCAGCGGAAATTTATGGACGAGCAGGCGGATTATTTCTCCAAGCTGGGGACCCAGCTTTCCAACGTGAAATTCATCCAAACGCACGGTCTGGCGGAGGGATATATCAAACGCCTTCGGCGCAGTCTGGAGAAGCTGCTCCACTTCGCCTTCAAGGCTCAGAAAGCCCAGTATGCTTTTACAGGCTCCGACGTGGTGATAAAATATGGGGCGACCATCCTTGTCTTTCTCCTGGGCGGATACGCGGTCATCCGGGGCAAGATGACGCTGGGTGATTTCACCATCGTGCAGAGCTTTTTTGCCATGACCCTCGGCGCAACACAGTATTTTTTCTCCCTTGGCAAGGAGATCCAGAGCACCCGGGTCTCCTGTGACAGGCTGCAGGCCATCTTCGATGAGCCGGAGCAGACCAACGGGGTCGGGAAGCCGGAGGACATCCGGCGGATCGAATGCCGCGGCGTCAGCTTCCGCTACGGCGACGATAACGTGCTGTCCGACCGAAACGAAGTCTTTGAAAAGGGAAACATCTACGCCTTTGTGGGAGAAAACGGCGCCGGAAAAAGCACCTTTATCAATCTGCTCCTTGGTTTGTTTATCGACCAGTATGAAGGCACGGTTTGCTACGACGGTGTGCCCATCGAAAAACTGGATATGCGGACCGTTCGGCATGATCTTATCGGTGTGAGCGAACAAGAGCCCATGCTGTTAGAGGACACTTTGCGATTCAATTTGACCTTTGACGACCAGGCGGAGGTAGAGGAAGCAGAGTTCCAAGCGCTCTGCGAGCTGCTCAACCTGGACGCATTCGTTCGACAGCTGCCCAACGGGCTGGATACGGTGGTGCGGGAAGGAAGCACCAACCTGTCCGGCGGCGAGAAGCAAAAAATCTCCCTCATCCGGGCGTTGTTGAAGCACCCGAAGCTGCTGGTTTTGGACGAGCCGACTTCCGCGCTGGACCGGGAGAGCGCCCGGAAGTTGATTGACTATCTTTCCGGGATACGAGACGACATGATCGTTTTCATCTCGACCCACGACGAGAAATTATTGAGCATTTGCTCTGAAACGACGTTCTTAAGCAAAAAATAACGGCAAACATGTGAGCACAGGGGCTGGTTCTATGTGTTGTTCCAGAACACATAGAACCGGCCCCTGTGCTTTTGTGCTTTCCTATAGCGCGTCCTTTTCGTATGCTTCTTTTGTCAGCAGCAGGTGGAGGACGCCGTCTTCTGTGCTGACTTCCCGGAAGCCGGCGGCCTGGTGGATGTGCAGGGCCGCGGAGCGCACAGGCTCGAAGCAGTTGTGCAGCCTGGGGATGCCGTTGACCCGGAAGGTCCGGTCCAGCAGCAGCGCCAGGCCCTGCTGTCCATAGCCCTTTCCCCGTTCCCGGGCGAGGAGCAGGATGCCCATGTCCCACCAGTTCTGCTCGGGGATATGGTGGAAATCCACTTCCCCCACAAAGGCGCCGTCGCCCTCCCGCCGCAGATAGGCGTAGAAGCGCTCCGGCTCCTGCCCGACCCAGCGGGCGTGCCAGTCCGCCCAGCGCTCCCGGGGGAAGTCCAGGCAGCCGTTCGGCGGGGACCAGGGGGCGTTATAGGACATGGTGGCCGGGTCTGCCATCAGGGCCTGCCGGAAGGCCAGCTCCTCCGGCCCGGGGAGATACAATGTCAGTCTGTCCATTTTCATTCCGCCTTTGTCAGCCGCAGGGCCATCAGGTCCACGTCAAAGTATTTCCCGTCGATCCGGAAATAGCCGGGCCAGGTGCCGCAGGGGACAAAGCCGTACTTCCGGTACAGAGCCTTGGCCCGCAGGTTGTCCGAGCGGACGGCCAGGGTGATCAGCTCCGCCCCGGTCTCTTCGGCGTAATTGATCATCCGCTCCATGAGTCCGGAGCCCACGCCCCGGCCCCAGTAGTCCCGCAGCACCGTGATCCCCAGCTCCCGGCGGTGGGCCAGGCGGGGCCGCTTGCTGCCGTTGAGGCTGCTGTTGCCCACGATCTTCTCCCCGTCCAGAGCCAGGAACATCTGGTTGCAGGGGTCGTTTTGCAGGGATTCCAGGTACTTTGTCTCCTGCTCCAGGCTGATCGGCAGACCCTCCGCGCCGAAGGTCAGGTTGTCGCTCTCCCTGCCGACGGTTTTCAAATAGTCCAGCAGCTGCGCCGCGTCGCCGGGCACAGCAAAGCGATAGGTGATCTCCATATCAAATCTCCTTTCTGCCTTCCCCCTCGGGGGAAGGTGGCGTCGGGCGTCTCACGGAAGCCCGGCGACGGATGAGGGGCGTTCCAGGTCTGCTGCCCCTTTCGATCAGTCACAGCTCCAGCTTCGTTTGACTGAACCGCTCCGGCAGCTCGCCGATCCAGCGGAAGCAGTCCTCGGGCCGCCAGAGCATCCCGTATTTCTCGCAGCGCTCCCGGAGCAGGGCCATGAGCCGCCCCTCGTTGGGACTGGACAGGGTGTAGGCCGTGCCAAAGGTCTTCTCATATCGGGCCCGGAGCCCCGGGAAATGCCGGTCCAGGGCGGCGTAGTAGTATTCCCGGTTCCCGCCCCGCAGGGTCATGCCCATGCCGAAGCAGACGATCCCCCGGACGCCGACTTCTGCGCAGGCCTCCAAAATGGCGGTGACGTTTTCCTCCGTGTCGTTGAGGAAGGGGAGGATGGGGCTCAGCCAGACGAAGGCAGGGACGCCGCGCTTTTGCAGCTCGGCCAGCACCGCCACCCGCCGCCGGGTCGTGCAGACCCGCGGCTCTAAGATGCGGCAGAGCGCCTCGTCCCAGGTGGTCAGGGTCATCTGTACCACGCATTTTGCTCGGCGGTGAATGGCCTCCAGCAGGTCCAGGTCCCGCAGGAGCAGGTCGGATTTCGTCAGGACCGCGGCGCCGAAGCCGTAGCGCTCGATCAGCTCCAGACAGCGGCGGGTCAGGCCCAGGGAGGCCTCGCAGTGCATATAGGGGTCCGACATGGAGCCGGTGCCGATCATGCAGGGCTTCCGCCGGGAGCGCAGCGCCGCTTCCAGCAGGGCAGGGGCGTTCTGCTTGACCTCCACGTCCTCAAAGGGGTGGGTGAAGCCATAGCAAAGACTGCGGCTGTCGCAGTAGACGCAGCCGTGGGTGCAGCCCCGGTAGACGTTCATCCCGAGGCCGCCGTCAGACTTGTGCAGCAGGCTCTTCGCTTCGGTCAGGTGCATGGTCTCACATCCGTTCCAGATGGCAGTTCAGCAGCCAGGGCTTGTAGTCGTCCGGCTCAAAGAGCCGGTCCGAGGCCGGGTCTCCGTATCGCCGCACCAGCTCTCCTAAGGTGACGCGCCGGGCCTCCCGCAGGGCCGGAATGTCCTCCTCGACCACCCGCCGCACCAGCTCCTCCATGGGGTCGGTCTTCAGGTTCCCGATGCGCCACTCCGGGCGCATGTGGGTGAAGTTGAAGAAGAGGTCGTAGTTGTTGGAGATGTAGAGCACAATGTCGCCGTCGTTGTGGGGGACGGCGTGGGAGGCGTCGTCCCGCCAGGCGGCGCAGAGCTCCGCCTCGGTGCGCTGCGCGTTGTAGTTCAGGAAATGGGGGATCAGCGCCTCCGGGACGTGGCCCTTGCGGATGCGGATGGGGTAGAGCGTCCGGTTTTCGCCATCGCAGCTCCCCGCGTGGACGAAAAACTTGAAGCCTCCCAGGGCCTCGCAGCGGCGGGGCAGCTCCAGCTCCTCCGACAGGCGCAGCAGCGCCGCGGCCTCCTCCCGGTTCTCCTCGTTTAGGAAGAGCTGCCAGCGGGGACGGATGCCGTTGGCCAGCAGGAGCTCCGTGGCCGCAAGCAGCTCCCGGAAGGCGCCCTTCCGGCCCACATAGCGGTCCGTCATGGGCTCCAGCCCGAAGAACGTGAGCTGGACGCAGGAGACGCCCACCTCCCTGAGGAAGTTGACATAATCCGGGTCCCGCGCCAGACGCCAGAAGCTGGCCAGCTCGAAGCGCTCCGGCGGCTCGCCGGTGGAGAGGGCCTTGTCCCGCTCCCACTGGGCCCGGTAGTCCGGGCAGAAGTCCGGCTCCCGCAGCCAGCTGTAAAAGGTGATCTTGTCGAACCATGGCTTGAACTGCTCCACGATCCAGGCGTCCGCGCCGGGGCCCATGTCCCGGTTGGGCATGTGGCCCAGCCAGCAGTGGCGGCAGCGGTTGGGGCAGCCATAGAGGTCCGCGCAGAGGAATAGGGGCCTGTCGTATTTCATGGGAACCTCCCGTTTTCGTTTCGTGATCTCAGACTGCATGAGGGCATCCGCCCCTGCGAAATCAGGGGTGATCGGACAGACACCCCGCCGCCGTGAGGAAGCGGCGCAGGCCCTCCGGCCAGGGCCGTTCAGGCGACAGCCCGGTCTCCCCCAGGGAGACCGTTTTATTTTGTCCGTGGTAGTCGCTCCCGGCGGTCACGCAGAGCCCGGACCCCTCCGCCAGAGCCAGGACCTCCTCGGTCAGGGCTGGGGAGAAGCCGGAGTAGAAGGCCTCCAGCCCCTGGAGCCCGAAGCCGGTCAGTCGGGCCACGCGGTCCGCCAGCTCCCGGCCCAGGATGCGCTCTTCCCCGCTGCCGAAGCAGGGGTGGGCCAAGACGGGGATGCCGCCGGAGCCAAGGATCCCGGCAATGGCCGTTTCTGGGCGGATCTGCTCTTCCGGCAGGGCCTCGAAGTCCAGGAAGCGGCGGAGGGCCTGGCCGACGGTCCCGGCGCAGCCGAGCCGCACCAGCAGATTGCCGAGGTGGGGCTTGCCGGGATTGGGAAGGGCGCGGAGCGCTGCCAGCTCCGCCGCTGAAAATGTGATGCCGAAGCGGGCGGAGAGCTGCTCCAGCCGGGCCTCTAACTTCCGCATCCGCTGGCTGTGGCCCAGCTCCACGAGCTCCCGGAGCGCCGCGGCCTCCGCCCGGCAGCCGTAGCCGAGGATGTGGTACTTGCCCAGCTCGTCCTTGCAGGAGAACTCCACCCCCGGCAGGAAGTGGGGAGACTCCGGCCCCAGCAGGGCCTGGATCTCCGCGCAGCCCCGGATGGCGTCGTGGTCGGTCAGGGAGAAGACCCCGACGCCCGCCGCCTGGACTCGTTCCAGCAGCTCCGCCGGGGAATCCGTGCCGTCGGAGACGGTGCTGTGCAGATGCAGGTCGATCCGTGTTTCCTTCCGCAGCATAGCGGCCCCTCCCTTCCGATGCTCTGTCTTATACCGCTATCAAACCATATTTCGTGAAAAAAATCAAGAAGAATCTTTGGAAACGCCCTGCAAGCTGATTCGGAAACGTCCTGCAAGCTTTCACCGTGTATTCCGTTTCGATACGTGGCACGGGGCGTCGAGGGCGCCGCCCCCTACGATTCCCCGCCCGTAGGGGACGGGTCTCCCGTCCCGCCGCGCTCCGTCGTAGGGCGGCCAGACCCTGGCCGCCGCCCCGCTCGCCCGCCCGCCCGCAGCGGCGCACAGTTTGCACCACGGGACCACCCCCAGGGGACGGGGGATGCGGATTGCCGCGCCAGTGTGCGCACTGGCTCGCAATGACAAAAACGGGACGTTCCCGCCCGTGGGGACGGGTCTCCCGTCCCGCCGCGCTCCGTCGTAGAGCGGCCAGACCCTGGCCGCCGCCCCCTACGATTTCCTGCCCGTAGGGGACGGGTCTCCCGTCCCGCCGCGCTCCGTCGTAGGGCGGCCAGACCCTGGCCGCCGCCCCGTTCGCCCGCCCGCCCGCAGCGGCGTTCTCCTCGCAGTGACCAACCCGACCCCTTTATAGGGTCGGGCTTTTGCAATCATGCTGCATCAGGCTTTTGCAAAAATGCCGAAAACATCTTGAAAAATCCGGGGATTTTTGGTAAAATTCATCTGTCACATAAGCCTGTTCCCCTCGCGTGACGCAAAAAACAGTGAAGAAACACACGAAAGGAGTATCAAGAAATGAAACAAATATCCACAAAACGTATATTGTCTCTGCTGCTGGCCCTGGCGCTGCTGCTGACCCTGCTGCCCCAGGCTGCCCCCGCCGCCTGTGCCGAAGAGCCCGTCTACTCCGGCACCTGCGGTGACAATCTCACCTGGACCTTCGACCCCGACACAGGCACCCTGACCATCGAGGGCAGCGGAGCAATGAGAAATTACTACTTTTACAGTACACCTTGGTGGCGTATCAAAGAGAGTATTATTTCTGTTTCCTTACCGGAAGGCCTTACCAACATCGGCACCTATGCGTTTAGCGACTGCACCGGACTGACCGCGGTAACGATTCCCGAGGGCGTTACCGCTATCGGAGAACATGCGTTCTACAACTGCACCGGGCTGACCGAAGTGGCGATTTCCGATGACGTTACCGTCATCGGCAACTATGCGTTTAACAAATGCACCCGGCTAACGGAGGTGACGATTCCCAGGAGTGTCACTGCCATCCGCGACTATGCGTTCTCCGAATGCAGTCGACTGACCGAGGTGACGATTCCCGAGAGCGTCACTGTCATCGGCAACGCTGCGTTCTCTGGCTGCTATTCTCTTGCACTGCTGGTTAACGATAGCGCGACCTGTTCCATTGGAGGAAGCAACAACACATTAGGGAAAGCCGGAAGTACCCTGTTAATGGGGTATGCAGGCTCCACCACAGAAGCATACGCTCAGCAATACAATTATACCTTTCTTCCGCTTGGGACAAGCCCACTGCTGGGAGGCACTTGCGGAGCCGAGGGAGATGATCTGACTTGGACGCTGGATACTGAAACAAAAAGGCTCACGATTTCCGGCAGCGGCGCAATGGCAGATTACAATAGTTCTGCGAACATGGCTCCTTGGTATATTTACAGATCTATTATGGCTTCTATAGCCTTACCAGACGGCCTTAGCTCTATCGGCAGCTATGCGTTCTACGGCTGCTATGGCTTAAGTGAGGTGACGATTCCCGAGGGCGTCACCTCCATCGGCGACACTGCGTTCTCCGGCTGCACCGGGCTGACCGAGGTGACAATCCCCGAGAGCGTCACCTCCATCGGCAACTATGCGTTTCGTGGCTGCACCGGGCTGACCGAGGTGACGATTCCCGGAAGCGTCAATTCCATTGGCAACTCTGCGTTCTCCGGCTGTACCGGGCTGACCGAGTTGACGATTCCCGAGGGCGTCACGACCATCGAAAACGCTACGTTCTCCGACTGCACCGGGCTGACCGAGGTGACAATTCCCGAGAGCGTTACCTCCATCGGAATTTCTGCGTTCCGCCGCTGTACTGGATTGATCGAAGTGACAATTCCAGAGGGCGTTACCACCATCGGCGATGACGCATTCTGCGACTGCACGGGACTGATGGATGTGACAATTCCCGCAAGCGTTACATCCATTGGAACTTGTGCCTTTTCTGGGTGCTTGGGATTAACGGGCTTTGTCGTAAGGAACGGCAATCCACGGTATTCCGCAGACGCGGACGGCGTATTGTTCAATGTGGACGGTTCCACGCTGATTTGTTGTCCCGGTGGAAAAAGCGGCACGTATCAGATGCCTTCATCTGTTACCACCATTTCCTTCAAGGCGTTCTCCGACTGCATCGGGCTGACTGCGGTGACGATTTCTGAGAGTGTCATCTCCATCGACGACGGCGCATTCCAAAACTGCACCGCGTTGACTGAGATCATCCTTCCCGCAGGATTGCAGAAGCTTGGCTCAGAAGAAATAGGTAGCGGTAACGTCGGCGCATTTCAGGATTGCACCGGGCTGACCGAGGTGACGATTCCAGCGGGTGTCACAACCATTGGTGCTTATACGTTTTCCGGCTGCACCGGGCTGACCGCGGTGACGATTTCCGAGGGTGTCACAAGCATAGGCTGGGATGCGTTCTACGGCTGCATAGGCCTTACCGCAGTGACGATTCCCGCGAGCGTTACCACCATTGGCCCGGATGCATTCTCCGGTTGTATCGGGTTGACAACTGTGACGATTCCCAACAGCGTTACCTCCATCGGCCACTCTGCATTCTCCGGTTGTATCGGGCTGACAACTGTGACGATTCCCAACAGCGTTACCTTCATCGACTTCTATGCATTTTCCGGCTGTACCGGGCTGACTGAGGTGACGATTTCCGAGGGCGTCACTTCTATCGGCAGCAATGCGTTTCACCGCTGCACCGGGCTGACCGAGGTGACGATTCCCGGAAGCGTCAATTCCATTGGCTACGGCGCGTTCGAGGACTGTACCGGATTGACTTCGGTAACGATAGAAGAAGGTGTTTCCGAGATTGATGATTCTGCTTTTGAGCGTTGCATCGGGCTGACCGCTATTACGATTCCCGAGAGCGTCACCACGATTGGATTCCGTGCATTCTTTGGCTGTTCTTCTCTTTGCAAAGTCGCGATATATAATGCTGACTGCTCGATTGCGTCAGAAATTTACACATTTAATTACACCGTGGGGTTAAATAATCGGGGAGGAACAGTTTTGCTGGGCTATGCCGACTCCACCACGGAAGCGTACGCACGGAACTACAATTATGCTTTTGTTCCATTTGGTACATTCCCTCAAGGTGAATGTGGAGCTGAGGGAGATAATCTAACCTGGATATTGGACATAGATACTGGCAGCCTTTCCATTTCCGGCAGCGCCGCAATGCAAGACTTCGACTATTATCAAGCTCCGTGGTATCCCTACCGCAGCCTGATTGCATCCCTTTGTCTTCCTGAGCAGCTTTCTTCATTAGGAAAATGTGCGTTCTACTTCTGTACGGAGCTGAATGAGGTGACGATTCCCGAAGGCGTCACGACCATCGGAAACTCTACGTTCTCCGGCTGCACCGGGCTGACCGAGGTGGCGATTCCTGGAAGCGTCAATTCCATTGGCAACTCTGCGTTCTCCGGCTGCACCGGGCTGACCGAGTTGACGATTCCCGAGGGCGTCACGACCATCGAAAACGCTACGTTCTCCGACTGCACCGGGCTGATCGAGGTGACAATTCCCGAGAGCGTTACCTCTATCGGCAGCTATGCGTTTCGTGGCTGCACCGGGCTGACCGAGGTGACGATTCCAAACAGCGTTACCTCCATCGGCGAGTATGCGTTCTACGGCTGCACCGGGTTGGTGCAAGCAACAATTTTGAATCCCAGTTGTGAATTATATTCCAATTCGCTCCCGGTGAGCAACGACCGCTTCACCATCCGCGGCTATCGCTATTCCAGCGCGGAAGTCTATGCCAGAAATAACAACGTCAATTTTGAATCCATTGGCGATTGGGATGTTAACGGGCAATGCGGTGAAAACGCTTTTTGGGAGTATAATATATCGCTCCAAAAGCTGACAATTACCGGAAACGGCGCGATGAACAGTGCTCCATGGCGAACCCTTGGAATGCCGATTGTCTCTGTTACGATGCCTGAAGGCCTGACTTCTATTTGCAATTATGCGTTTTCAGGCTACGACATTACAGAGATTTCGATTCCTGCTACGATTGTTTCGATTGGAGCAAATGCGTTCTCCAGATGCACCCTGTTGACCGAGGTGACGATTCCCGAGAGCGTCACTTCCATCGGCAACTCTGCGTTCTTTGACTGTACCGGGCTGACCTCCATTACGATTCCCGAAGGCGTCACCTCCATCGGCAGATCTGCGTTCTCCGGCTGTACCGGGCTGAGCGCGGTGACAATTCCAGCAGCTGTTTCCAAAATCGGCAGCTTTGCATTTACCGGATGTGTCGGTCTGAAGAAAATGCTTTTCCAAGGGAACCAGGCATATATAGAGACTGCGATTTGGGAAACAGAGGACACACTGGAGGATTTGACCTGGTATGAATCCGGAAGAAATATGCTTGGCCCCCACGAGCAAGTGGAGGTGTATGCTCCCAGCACAAACTGCGGCGGGGACTTTCATGGAGAAACCACAGAAGACGGTGAACTGCTGTTTTCTGAAGACATGAGCCCTCGCTACTATGCGGAGAAGTTCGGCTATACCTTTTACGCCACCGACGTCTTCGAGGATGTGAAGCAGGGCAAATACTATACCATCCCCGTGGCCTGGGCCTACGGCAGGGGCATCACCTCCGGCAAAGACGATACACATTTTGCGCCGAACGAGACCTGCACCCGCGGGCAGGTCGTCACCTTCCTCTGGAACGCGATGGGCAAGCCAGCGCCGACGATCACGGATTGTCCCTTTGTGGACGTGAAACCTGGCAAGTACTACTATGACGCGATGCTCTGGGCCTTAGAGACCGGTGTCACCTCCGGCAAGGACGACACCCATTTCGCGCCGAATGAGACCTGCACAAGAGGCCAGGTGGTGACGTTTATCTGGAACGCTATGGGCAAACCGGAACCGACAATTACGGATTGCCCCTTCGTGGACGTGAAGCCCGGCAAGTATTATTATAACGCGATGCTCTGGGCCCTGGAGAACGGCGTCACCTCCGGCACCGACGCGACCCACTTCAGCCCCAACCAGACCTGCACGAGAGGCCAGGTCGTGACCTTCCTCTACAACGCCCTTTCGTAATACACCGTAGGGACGGCTCTCAGCCGTCCGCCGTCCCCCGTAAAACCTCCCCTGCTCGCAGGGGAGGGGGACCGGCCTCAAGGCCGGTGGAGGGGTCCTCACGACGAGTGATTCCTCGGGTAGCGGCGCATATTGTGCGCCACGGGACCGCCCGC
>JAFRPC010000022.1 GCA_017429325.1 Oscillospiraceae bacterium
CAGCAACGGCGTCGCCAAACGCAAATACGGTCTGGACCTGATCATGTCGAAGCTCGATGAAACCGCCAAGACCGAAGCCGCCCTCGTCATATTAGCCATGAACGCAGCCCACCGGCTGCGGCGATGGCTTTTGCGCTTTTTTAACTTTTGGGGGCTGGATGTTGTTTTTCAGTAAGCCCTAATTATATCTTTCCGTTAATAGTATCCTCCGATTTTCAGCTTTTCTTTCATGTTATGGAAAATCTTGTACAAAAATCACTTTTTCCTTAATGATAAGTTAAGAATTGAGAGAAGATAAAAGACCATGCCAGTAGCCGTTAATATGATTAAACTTGTATTTGTGGAAATCGAATTATCACCGAAATAATATACAACTCCCAAAGTTTTCTCAAATGTTGTTTGCACTGCGGAGCTTAATGTATCTCCGGCTCTTTCCATGGGGGCGTTCATTAATACTTTACGAAATAGAGATGCGGCATGTGCATTGGGACAACATTGAACGACTTTCTGAACCGCTTCGGGCAGATTACCGATTGGGACATATGCCCCAACAAGAAATCCGATTGTAGTTCCAAGCAGGATGCTCACCGTGGTATATGTACTTACAGAGCGAATAAAGGATATAATAAAACATACAATTGCGCTTGAAGAAAAAGAAGAGATTAAAACAATCCCTAATACTTTGAGAACTGAATCCATCGAAAGCCAATGACCGCCGCTCAATACAATGAATAACTCACCAATGAACAACGTAACTGTAGACATTAAAACGCTGATAATATAGCCTGTCAGCAAATAACCTCCCGTAATTGATACTTTGGAAACAGGCGCAGAATTGAAATCCTTTATGATTTTATTTGCCTGGTCATTTACCATAAGGGCATATGCACCCATGCTTGTAGTAATAGATGCTGAGGCCAACATTCCCGCAACTACCCAAGAATTCATAATCTCATCTATATTGTCAATGAATTCCAAGCCATTTGTGATCGAGTCTCCGATAAAGAAAATAAACAGACAAAAAATGATGATAACACCAAGCAGAGAGAAGAAAACGCCTCCCAAATCCTTAAAATATAGTTTTAAACCGCGTTTGGCCAGATTAATCATTCTCTCAGATCCTTTCCTGTTATATTCATAAAAACATCATCCATTGTTCCATATCTTAGCTCAATGCTATCTATAGCGTTCTCAATTTGATTTAATAGTGGCAAAGCATCCATTGTACGATTCAGGCTTACACAAATTATTTCTCCATCACTCCATTGATAGTTATGTTTTTTTATGTATTGAATTACCTCATTCCGCTTTTTGGCCTTTATGTACAGATATTCATTTGAATATTGATTCTTTAAATTATATGGTGTGTCATGTGCGACGATACGCCCTTCGTCAATAATCACAACATCATCAGATTGCTCCGCCTCTTCCATGTAGTGTGTAGTCAGAAATACGGTCATATTATTCTGTTTTTTTAAACGCAAAATAGTATCCCATATATGCTTTCTGGTTTGCGGATCCAATCCTGTAGTTGGTTCGTCTAAAAATAAGATTTCGGGCGTATTTAATAGAGCACGAGCAATATCAACCCGACGACGTTGACCGCCCGATAACTGTCCGTATGGTCTGGATAATAATTCTTGTGTATTAGTACTGTCAACAGCAAAAGCAATGGCTTTTTTTATTTCTTTACTATCACGAAAGTAGAACCCTGCTCTATACGATAAATTATCTTTTACGGATAGTAATTTATCTAAAACTCCATCCTGAAACACAACTCCTATGCGTTTCCTGATTTCACTTTGTTTCTTTTTTAAATCCATCCCAGAAATGCTGATTGTGCCTTGTGTATATGAGTTTAACGTACAAAGGGTGTCAATTGTTGTAGACTTTCCGGCTCCGTTTGGTCCCAGAAAAGCAAATAAACTACCTGGTTTAACAGAAAAGCTGATACCCCGCACTGCTTCGACCTTTCCATAGCTCTTATGGAAATCTTGAACGTCAATGATTGAGTTAGACATACTGACTCCTTTCGCTAAATCTACTATTAAAAATTCAACTGCTTTGGCCGCTTGCGGAATGCACATCGATTTGCCATCTGGATTAACCAGTCTAAATCCGCCTTTTGCTCAATTGATTTTATTCGTACTGAAGTGAAAAAACTGCAGGGTGCTCTCACAAGCAGATCATACTGAGGATTTTCATCCTCCAAAAATTCAGCCCCCGCTTTTGACAAGACCAACTGGCATTGGTAGTTTTTATCAGTTATATCAAATGCTAGTACTGCGCGGTCAACAGATAACAATTCTGGTCTATATGTGAGTGATAGACAGCGCATGAAGGATTGCAGCTTTCTTCTTTCCCAAGCTTCGTTAGACTCATCCTTTAGACGATAAATCCCTTGTAGATTTGTAAATAGTAAATACTTTTCCAGAGGAAGGATTGGTCGCAGAAGACGCTGCCCTGTTGCTTCAATAATTGATCCTTGAGAAGCAAGTTCCTTTCCAGCGCTTCTGACATTAGACAAATATGACTCCACATAGAAACGTAAAAAGCTGTTCGTAAGCAAATCTCCTTCAGGACAGCAGATCATAGTGATGCCTTCAGGATATAACAAGGAAAAAAGCTTCTCGACTGATTCAATGTTTGAAGCGGTATTAAAAAATCCTGCTGTGGCTAAAACATATACTTCGCGAGCTTTTCTGATCCATCTTTTTTTATGAACAGTTTTCTGTTCATCGATTACCTCTAATTGCGCAAATAAGCACGGAAGCAGTCTTTCCATTACACTTTTTGTAATGGCTGGAACAGAGTACATATACACAGGAAATGACCACACTAACACATCAGCCGAAAGGTAGGATGCAATAAACTGATCCATGTCGTCTTCCTGTGCACATCTTCCTTCGCTGTTACGCCAACAAAAACGACATCCGGTACAGGGAGCAATATTGTGATCTGCGCAGACAAATTCAGTTACAGCCGCGTCGCATGCTTCACAGTATCCTTCTAAAAAGGAGCTTGCCAACTTCCGTGAGTTGCTGGCGTTTCCGGAAGGTGATCCGTTAACCCAAAACACCTTTTTTGTGGTTTCCATAAAATATCCTCATATACAGTATCCATTCATTATCGATAAATGTCTAAAGCATTGTTATCGAACCTTTTCCTTGAATAACTGCTTCGATAGTTATTGCTGCTACGTTTTCAGCCCGCATTGCAGGGTCTTCATAATATGGGGCAATTATCGACTGCGCTCTTTTGGCGTTACTGCGATATGTGGGATCAACAAGGACCACGGAAACCATACGATATACCTCATCTGTTGAAATATTTCGCTGCAATCCATATTCACCGCAAGAGAACGTTCTCATGATATTAATAATATTGTTTCTCTGTTCAAAAGAATGCGGGAAGGCAACAAACGGACAGCCAGCGTACAGCATAGCATAGATTGTTCCCTGGCCACCCAAGGTAACTGCAACATCACAGTAACGCGCAATCTGGATCAAAGGGTATTTGTCCTGAAAATGGAAGTTCTTTGGATAGGCTGCTTGCTCGTGTTCCGAAAGCGCTCCAATAACAGAAACAAATACCTCGCAATTATCGATACCCATAATTGCTTTTAAAATAATCTCCAGATATCGTTTTGTTCCGGCGGACCCAATTGAAACAAAAATCTTTCTCTTCACGCTATCTTCTTTCAGTATCTTTAATTGATCAGGTTCAATTGTAATCTTTTCGCTGTTGAAGATTGGACCAATAAACTTACACTTTTTCTCCGATAACTGAGAGTATACCTCCTTTGCATCGGAAATCAAGTAAAAATCACCCTGAAAGAGTTCCATATCGCACTGAAGGAGATGCGCACAATGTGTAGCCAGACATTGATTCCATGCAGCAGAGGTTTTATTGCTCCCAATCATTCGAGATGTCATGATATGGTCTTCCACCATGGACGCAAACTTGGCGATGCTTTCTGGTGTGCGAAGCTTTGGAGGAGCAGGCTTTCCCAGCTTTGCTAAGGGTTCAAGATAGGGCATGGATAAAACGGCAGAAAGAACCCAAAAAATAGGGATTTTTGCAATTCGGGCGGTCACAGATAGTGTCATTCTGTAACCTGTTACAATTGCCTTCGGTTTGTATCGGTCAATCAGCTCAAGCTCCTGCTTCACAACAGCATCAATTTCATCGGAAGTAGCATAATTATTTCCGTATTTATCCATTGCAAGCATTTTTTGCACTCGTTCATTCGTGTACCATTCGCGGTCTGCGGGAAGAATCGCGCGAATGAAATCAGGGTGTTGCTGTAGTAAAAAGTCAAATTTTCCTTCTCCGATAAATACAATTTTGTGACCGCGCTGATATAGCGCGGTCGCGATTTCAATCATTCGCTGCGTTTCACTCCAGTTGAACATAGCAGATCCAAACAGAATTGTTGCCATTTTACTACCTCTATTAATGCGTTTTACTATGTCATTGATTCAAACAAGCCTCTGACATCTATACTCCAGGAGGAATTAGTCCGTCTGAAATATCAACAGTCACATTTGCTGTCAGAACAAGCTGTTTATTGGATAAATCATCAATCTGAACAGAAAAACGAAAAAAAGAGTTTTTCTCCTTTCCGATAGATTTTCGGTCTAGTGGCTTCACTCGTATTGTCACGTGACTTCCTAAGAATGCCGGATGTATAAACTTGGCGCGAAAAGAAATAATACGCAGTAAGGCTGGAGGAGACTCCAGTACATATTCTCTGGGATGAATCGATATCTCTTCGAGAATCGCCTCTTCAATCCAGATCAAGTAAACCGGATGATGCACGATTTGATAGCTATCAGTATCTGCCCAGCCTACACGGACTGTATAAGCATTCATCATATTTCTTTTTCAATGACGACAGCCGCATATGCGCCGCCAAGCGACATGGTGCTGATGCAGGCCTTTTTGACGTTCACGCTTTCATTTTTACCTTGCACGAAATGTGCCGGAGTCGGCCTATCCATAACCGGCATTGCTGGTACGACGTCATTTTCAAAAGCATAGAGCGCTGATAGGAGGCTGTACCCAGAAGAGGAACCGGAAGCAATGCCCAGCAGAGGAGAAATCGCGCTGCATTTTGTTGTAGCTGAGATCAAGCCCTCTTTATATGCAATATTGATTGCATGTATGTCTGCATCGTCGCAGGCTGGGATACCCATGGCTGTGCACAAGTATAAATCCGGTGAGGTAATGCCGCTCTCCTTAATGGATTGCCGGATACTTTCAGCTAACGCCTCGCCATCCGGCGAAACGGTAGCCATTGCACAGTTATCGGAAGAAAAACCAAATCCAGAGATTTTTGCAATGGGAGTTGCACCGCGTTCTATTGCATGGCTTCTCTTCTCAATAACCAGCGCAACGCTGCCGGGGGACAACACCATTCCGTCTGCGTGGGATGTCATCGGACTGAAGCTGCCATGGGATAACAGAGAAACTTTATCGTTTCCGATTAATAATGACTCATCACATTCATCTGCGCTGATTACAACAATTGTGTCTGCTGTATCCTGACGGAGCAGTATAGTAGCATAATTGAGTGCCATTAAAAATGAGCTGATACCACATGAAAGGGTGGATGTTGGACCTTTCAGCATGTTTGCAATGCAAAAATTGCCCGGGGCTGCATTAATTACGCTGTTTGGGAACTCTGAAAGGCTGATTTCCGCCATGCCTTTTTCAATAATTGTACGGTCAATGTTAACAATGGTTCCCAGCGGTCCGGTTCCTGTCGCGTAAATGACACCAATCCGATTCATAGTGCTTTGCGTGGCATGAACGTTTGCATGGTCCATTGCTTGCTTTCCGGAGGCCATTGTTAGCTTTGTGATTTCATCAATTCTGCGAAGAATCTTACCGGGGATATATTTTTTCCATTCCACGGCGGGCATTTCACCGGCTTGATGACACTCGCATTCATCCGAATGGAATGAACCAATGCAGCACTTTTGATTCGAGATGGTAGCCCACAGCTCTTTCAGACTTGTTCCACCAACACCGCAGCAGCCGGCTCCCGTTATTACAATCTCTTCATTTGACAGTTCTTGCGGCTCACGATCTATACCAGCCTTTGATATTGCCAGACAGCTGTTATTTCCTCCAAAAGCAAAAGAATTAGATAAAACAGCTTTGAGAGAAGCCTTTCTTGCGATGTTAGGAACAAAGTCGAATGGGGCGGAGTTATAGTTTTCATCAAAATTCACTGTGGGCGGAATTTCATTGCGATTCAATGCCATAATGCATGCAACACACTCTTCAATACCAGCAGCACCCAGGCAATGGCCTATAGCGCCTTTTATGCTGCTTAACGGAACCTCAGATACGCGAGCACCGAACAAAGATTTGACTGCTAAGCGCTCAGCTGTGTCGTTAGCTGAAGTGCCTGTTCCATGTCCGTTCACATAGGTAAACATTTCGGTTGGAATGCCCGATAGTTCAACGGCAGCCTTCATCGCTCTTGAGGCTCCGCCGCCGCCTAAGTCTGGGGCAGTGGGATGATAGGCATCGGCACTCAAGCCGCAGGAAAGGATCTCTGCATAGATTGTTGCACCTCGATTGACAGCATGATTGTACTCTTCCAGCATCAGAAATGCTCCGCCTTCGCCGAGATTGATTCCATGACTTCCGCTGTAAGGCATACACGGATTGGGATCTAAAGCTTTTAATGCGTTAAATCCAGCAAAGGAAAAGCTTGATAACGGATCCACGCCTCCAGCTAACATATAGTCCTGCTTACCGCTTCGAATCATATCACAGGCATATCCAACGATGTTGCTGCTTGCTGCACAAGCAGTTGAAATAATCGCCTTGACGCCGCGGAAATGGAATTTTCTTGCAACAATGTCAGAGATAGCATGTAACGGATAGGCATACAAAAGATTCGCATCAGCAGAGTCGATCCCATTCTCTCTCCATTCCCGGTGAAAGCGCTGGCCGCTCAGCATTCCGCCCAGGGACGTACCAATTGCGACACCCTTGCGAAAAGCCGAGCTGGAATCATCGACATGGGACATCAGTACGCATTCTTGCGCAGCCATAAGCGCAAGTTGTGCACATCGATCATAGGGAATATGGGTTTCCTCGAAAAAGCTGTCTACAGCAGTCAATTCTTGAACGCGTCCGACAACACCTTTTATCTCTCCGCTCTTTGAGAAAAATCTCGTTTCAGACAGACCACTTTTCCCGGCGAATAAAGCTTGCTCTACGGCTTTGTTGTTTTGCCCAAGTGCGTTTATCACGCCATAACCCGTGACGACGATTCTTGTGTTCATCAATTATCCACTCCCTAATACGAAATGTGATTATAAGTGTTATTCCATTTGAGAATCCCAACTGTGCGGACGAACAAATGGCGACGAGATTGTCATGATAGAACTATGCTTTTCACCGCAGCGAACGGAAAGGGGGATACCGGAAACAGCAACACATGTTTGAAGCATCGCAATACCGAGCGTCCCTTTCAGTGTGGGATCATTTTTTGCCAAAAGAACATTTCCAACTTGCTCATCTTCCAAATAGACAGTTGCTCCGGGAAGAATTGCTTCTTGATCTTCAGATTTGAATCCTACAGCGTGCAGCTGGCGTTCTGCTTCAAATTGCTCCTTAAGCTTTTCAGCTCCAATATAATCTTCCTTATCATATTGCGTAAACCACTGATATCCCAGCTCAAACAGTGTGCCGGCCGAAACAGTTTCCTCACAAATAATTGGCTGACTGACCTCTAACATACAAATGTCCATGGCACTGCTGCCGCAAAGAGAAATAGGAGTATCTTTTTCCTGGAGCAAATGCATGGAAAGATGCAGAATCGTTTCGTGGGATGCAATTATGCAGTAAGCATACTCACCCGAGCGTCCGATTCTGGAGAGTATAACATCGCTGTCTTCTTCAAATTGCACCGTAGAAAACGTACGCAATGCAAGCGTCTCAATGGGAAAGCTAAATACTTTAGCTGCAACACACCAGGATTTTTCACCTTCAATAAAAATCAACGACTTCTCATTACTCAAGTCTTTAATTTCCACGCCATCCTCTTGATGTGCAAAAATCCATTGACAGGTCTCGGCGGCATTTTCGGGAGGTGCAAGAAGCAACAAACCGCTTGGTGTATTCAAAATATATACAATTGCAATGGGAGTTGCATTCTCTCGCAGCATAATCGCTTCACAAACCATACCGGGGTTCAGGAACGAGATGTCTTTGCTGATTAATGAATTAACAAACTCAATTTCATTGCCTCCGGTAATCTGAAGCAAAGCGAAACCGTTTCCGTCAATCAAGCCAATATGGTTTCGGATCGTATTGTACTCTTGCTCTACATCTGAGTAAACAGATGGAACTTCATGATCATTAAGTGTTATATACTGTGTTCCTTCCGGGTGCAGTTCTTTAATAGTACTGTATTTCATGATTATAACCATTCCTTTCCCAAATAACGTCTCTTAGTTTTTTTCGCTGACGGATATCATTCCGTCAACTACTTGTTTTCCGTTGACATATGCTTCGGTTTTTATCTGCGACAGATTATTCAGCTGCGTTTTTTTGAACACGCGCAGTTCCAGTGTGTCTCCCGGTTTAACTAGCGCTTTAAATTTCATATTGCGGATATCAATTAAGTACCCAACCTTTGAAGCGATGTTTTCAAAATCAATGTTAGCTGATTCCAGATTATCCCAATCTGTATCTGCGGGAAACTTTCCAGTTCCGTACATAACAGCAGTGAGCTGCGCCAGGCTCTCTATCAGCAAAACACCCGGTACAATTGGTTCTGTCGGGAAATGGCCTACAAAGTAGGGCTCATTTATTGTGACATTTTTTATTCCAATAGCAGATTTTCCGGGATCCAACTGCGTAACTCGATCAATTAACAGGAACGGATATCTATGGGGAAGTATCTTATAGATAAATGTGGAATCCAACGGCTTCATATATTACACCTCAAAAAAACAATTTAGACCTCTAATACTTCATCAGCGCTTTCATCCGAATCAGTCATATTTTCAAGTACATAATCAGCGATAGTGTTAACAGAACTAAAAATCGCAGAATTGCCATCTGAGACAGTAATGGAATACTCGTCATAGAGTCCCACAGCAAGTTCCAACGCATCAATGGAATCCAACTCCAAACCTCTTCCGAACAGCGGCTGATCATCGGTTATGTACTCCGCAGGGATATCCAGGCATAGCTGATCAACAATAATCCGCTTAATAGTGGCGCAAACCTCGCTGCGTTTTTTTGCGTAATCAAGAATCTCTGTTTTTGTCATTATAATTATCTCCTTTTATAGAATAAATCACTTCGAAATATTGCACATCGTTGAATGACATAATTTGACACAATGAAAAGCATTATATTGAAAAACGAATCTGTAAATTACATAGTCAGCCCACCATCAACCACAATTGTTTTTCCGGTAATATAAGATGACAATGACGAAGCTAAAAAAGTAACCACCGATGCAACTTCTTCTGGTTCGCCGAAACGGCCTTGGGGGATATAGGATAAGTACTTTTCTTGCAGCAAATTTCCAGCTGCTGTAGTCATCTTAGTATTGATAAATCCTGGGGCGACTGTATTCACACGAATCCCCTTTGATGCGTACTCCTTCGCTACGGCTTTGCTGAAAGAAATGATGGCACCTTTGGATGCAGAATAATTGGCCTGCCCCTCTTGTCCAACGACTCCGCTTGTGGATGCAATATTCACGATAGCTCCGCCGGTTTTTGCTGCGCACATCATACGCACCGCTGCTTGCGTACAGTAAAAGCAACCATAACAGTTTGTCTTCATCACATCGTCAAAGACTTGTTTTCCCATCATGATAAGAAAGCTGTCGCGCGTGATTCCGGAATTGTTTACGAGCACGTCAATCTTACCAAAGCTTCGCTTGATAATTGTAAACATTTTTTCGACTGCAACGGCATCTGAAACGTCTGCCTGAATTGCCGCAGCCTTTCCGCCGGAATTTTTAATTTGTGCAACAACTTCCTTTGCACCTTGCGCATTGCTGCGATAATTCACAAGCACCGTTGCTCCTTGCTTTGCTAAGTCAATCGCAACTGCACGTCCAATTCCGGAGGAAGCGCCTGTCACAAGAGCGATTGTTCCATCCTGAAAAAGTGCCATTCTTTATCTCCTCCCCGTTACACTTTTACATAAAGTACGATGGTTTATCTTTTGTATCGTTTATCAAAGCTGTTTGCATTGTTCGATTACGGTCTGTAGATGCTTGGGCTGGGATAGCTGGAATGTTGGTAAACCAGGACAAACAGAACGAAGCAGACCAGATAATGTTTTACCTACGCCGCATTCAGCATAAACGTCAGATTGACCAGCAATTCTGGAAAGGCACAAAAGACTATCATACCATCGAACCATGTGTGTAGACTGCATTTTTATGTCGTCGCGGATGTCCTCTATATTGCTGGCTTCTTCCCCTTTGCAATTCAAAATAAGTGGACATTTCGCCGCAGAAAAAGTTAGAGAATCTATGAAAGCAGAAAACGGCTCCTCCATTGTGCGCATCAAGGGAGTGTGGAACGGTTTTGATACCCTTACGTGAACAATGCGTAATGCTTTAGCATTCTGAAAAGCTGCTTCCGCTTTTGTAATATAATCAGCGGTTCCACCTACAACAACCTGTGTTTTGGTGTTATGAAGAGCTACAGAAAGATTCTCTCCCGTTGGATCCAACATTTTGCAAATAGATTCAACCTGCGGAAGCTCCAAGCCTAAAACAGTGCAGAGCGCTCCGTCCACTGTTACTTTCTGCATACAAACCACACGTTTATATATAATGGAAAATAATTGATCCAGTGAAACAACGCCTGCCGCAAACAAGGCAGAGTATTGTCCTAAGCTGTGCCCTAAGACGATATTTGGCTCAATGCCCTGATCCTGTAGAATTCTAAGATAACAAAGATTCATTGCGGTCACTGCAAACTGCGTGTTCTCTGTCTGTTTTAGCTCTTGTTCTGTACCACTCAAACAAAGCTCTTTAATATCTTTTCCTGCCCACTGAGAGGCTGCCTCAAATATTTCGTTTGAACGGTCAATGTCAGAGCCAAGCATACGCAACATTCCTGGTCGCTGTGTGCCTTGTCCGGGAAAGAATAAAACTAACTGCATCCAACATCTCCTCCTTGCTGTGAACAAAGAAAGTCTTCAAGCTGACCTTTTAAAATGTTTCCAGAATCATGCACTAATTGAAAATCATTCGATACAATTGCTGTTTTAATTGATGCTTCGCAATAGCAGTCAGTATCACTGCGAATACTTTGTCGGAATTCCAGAACGGGTATTTTGTCGATCAATAACTCCGTTTCGACCCAGAAATGAGTCCCTTTGCAGAGGATACACATCTCAGAAAAATCAACTTTTACTACTACGAAAATACAATCACTTAGGTTGTCTGCCTTGCATTGGTTAGATAAATACTCGCGAAAGAGCCTTAATACATCAAAACGTGCCAATTCAAAAAACTCAAAATATTTTGAGACGTGCACAACCGAGCCAGCAACATAATCCGCAAATCTATCCGATATTCGGTAAACAAACTTCATGCGCTGTACTCCTCCATTCGATTACGGCATTTGGTTCTGCGACGCAAACAGACAGATAATCATAATCTGACAACTTGATCGTGGTTTCCGTAAACTGTTCATGTGGAATTCGATCAAAATCTACGGTGCGGTATGCGTCCCATCCGAGGCCAAGGCACTTTAACAGTGCTTCTTTTTTTGTCCACGCAATACACAGATCGTTCGGGTCATCAGTAATACTGCTTAATTCACTATGCGTAAAGTACGGTTCAAAAAAAAGTTTGGAGATACGACGGGAGTGCTCCACATCAATTCCAACGGCACATTCATCTGATATAACACACGCGACATAATTCGTGTCATGTGATATACTAAGGAACAAGTCGCTGCATCGCGGTGGGGAGTCCTGAAGCAAATAATGATTGCCAAAAACAGTGTTTACCGCATAAACAAGGTTTAACCACGCAAAACAAAGCTGCTTGAGTTTCTGCTTGTTTGCGGTTAACTCCATGCAACGAATCTGTCTTCCCACCGGTAATCTGGATAGAAGATTGGAATCAGGGGAAGGTGCGGACATAATGCTCATATAATGAACGCAGGTCATATCTGATAAACTGTTAGCATAGCGGAATTGTTTTCTGGTTTAATACCAATGTAATTCCAATTCACAAAGCAAGCGCACGGAGCATCAAAGCTAATCCTCCAATTTTGCTCATCGACGCGCACAACAATATATTCTGCTTTCGAGGTATGGGATAGTTTATGGAAATCTTCAAATATGTACTCAGCAAAAACCTCAGGATCTTGCGAGACAGGATAGGTTTTCTCTGTTCCATCGACGGCATGAACAGTTATTTCTGCATCTTCCGTCAGAAGTCCAAAATGAATCAACGGCTTGGCCGTTGCTGAAACGGTAATGCGCAAATCATTTTTGACGACTGCAACTGTGCATTCAATTTGGGATGCATGCAGGAACTGCTTAAGCCCATAGTTGTTTCCTCGCTTTGCGACAGCGAGCTGTTTATTCTTGTTCGGTGCCAGAATGGACTCCAAAAACGGTGCTTCTGTGACAGGCCACATAAACATCAGGTTCTTTTCTTTTTTTGTACCTATGTAAACGTAGCCGCTTAAACAATCAATCTCAGCACCGGGAATCCGAAGATATTTTTGTGGACAGGACTTCACAATCTCATGAAAATAATAATGATTATTTTCTATCGGAGGTGTAAAAGAGATTTTTTGAGTTTGGTTATTAGTTTCAATAATAAGTTTCCGACTCCCTGTGTCTGTAATTGTTTCATCAATTACACTGCCATCCTGCATATACCGTCGTAGTTGAAACTTGTTTGGAATGTCGTTGGAGTACCTTCTGTATGAATATCGATTCTTTGCTTCGCGCATTATCTGGAATACACCAACATGGTGTACTCCAACAACTTTAATATCTTCAGTGTCAATAAAGAATTCAAATTGCCGTCCTTCGGCAAGCCAAGAGGTAACAATTGTCGTTTTATTTATCCTTTCTGCTTCATTTAGAAGTTTCTTTTTATCTAGCGGTTGCAGAACTTTATCCAGTACCTTTTTTTCAAGCAGAACATCAGATTCCACACACTCTGAAATTGCAGGCAAATAATTGTGCAATACAATTTCCCCGTAAACTGTTGGCTGAGCATCCAGAACTGTAAAGCCAGTTTTCCGCATAAGGAACAGGGAAGGATAATTGGACTTGTTGACTTCAGAAATAAGCTCTGAAAAACCGCATTCCATCGCTCGATGTAGAACCAAGCTGAACATTTCAGAAATTGAGTATACCGCTTGTCTGTATTTTGAGTCTATGAGTAGACCGCTCATTATGATTTGGTTTGGTGAGCAGACACGCTGAGAACCCAAACGATACGCGCCAACAAAACTGATAATCTGTCCGTCAATTCGGCCAACTACGCCAAATTCCAAGCCTTTTATTTCGTTAAACTCAGTAAACATCTCACCAGTAAGGTCTTTCTTGAATCGTCCTATCCAGAACTTATTACGAATCATCAGTTTGGCTACAGAATTGGCGTCATTAGGCGTATAGAAATTATATTCGATCTTTTTCACAACCAGCACCTCGCCAAATAGCATTTGTATTTCATTTGTATCTATTCAGTCGCCGTAGGGGCAGATGCCCACATCGGCCCTGACTCCCGATTTCTGCCTACAAACGAGGGCGGATGTGGGCATCCGCCCTACGAAATAGGTGACGACTGAATAGATACATTCAATTAAATACTTTAAATAAAACTAAGGCAATCCTTTCTCTATAGTCTACCTGCTATTGTTTCTTTATTCTTTCTCGCGCTTGCTGAATATCTGTGAGAATGCTTGATATTGTATTGCTCTAGTACCTTGTAAAGCGCAAAAAGCGCTCTTTGGTGATTTTGCTTTTCCTTTTTCTGGATTTTTCTGTAAGAAATGAATGTAGTGAAAAAACAATATCATTACAAACTTGCTCGATGTTGCTAATGGATACGGGCGAATATTCCGGTATGATTTTATCAACAACATGTAAATCGTAAAGATCAGAGCTTGTCATTTTTAACTGCGCAGCGGCTTCTGCCGCTCTGGAACTGTCCTTCCAGACAATACTTGCGTAGCCCTCTGGTGTAATAATGGAATATACGGCGTTTTCCAAAATATCCACCTCGTTTCCAACTGCAAAAGCCAAGGCGCCGCCGCTTCCACCTTCGCCAATCACGATCGAATAAACCGGAACTCGAATTGCACTCATTTCGTATAGCATTTCTGCAATGGCATTTCCCTGGCCCTTGCTCTCGGCATCAGAGCCACATGCAGCGCCGATTGTATCTACAAAAAACACGATAGGACGGTCAAATTTCTCTGCTTGCTTTGCCAGACGAATCGCTTTTCGATAACCACAGGGAGATGGCATTCCAAAATTTCGGAAAATCGCATCTTGAGGGTCCTTTTTTCCTTTTTGCTGTCCTATCACTGTGATAGGTATACCATAGAAGGTTGCTAATCCGGCTACGACGGCATGGTCGTCTCCGCTGATACGATCTCCGTGTAATTCATAAAAGTCAGGGAAAATTCTGCTAATATAATCCAAGCTTGTTGGTCGGCTCTTACTTCTTGCAATTGCAACTTGATCCCATGGGCATATCGGTGCCGTCTGCTCACCATGCTGTATATTGCTGATACGATCCCATGAAATGTTCATCGGCAATACTTTCCGCTTTAAATGGTGTAACCTCAGCAAAAATGCAAGAGTTGGTTTGATTTCATCCCTGTTTAACACAACATCGACAAATCCATGTTCTTTCTGAAACGCTGCTGACTGAAATCCCGGCGGCAGCTTTTCTCCAGTGTTCTGCTCAATTACTCTGGCACCGGCGAAACCGATCATTGCGCCATTTTCAGCCAAAATAACATCGGCTAAAGTAGCAAAACTTGCTGTTACGCCGCCCATTGTAGGATTTGTAAGCACAGAAATGTACAGCAACCCAGCGTCATTGTGTTTTTTGGCCATTGCTGCGGTTTTCTCCATCTGCATTAAAGAGATAATCCCTTCCTGCATACGCGCTCCACCTGAGCAACAGAATAGAATCACAGGGAGTCTTTTTCGTATCGCAAATCTGAACAGTTGACAAACGCGCTCTCCCACAATACGCCCCATGCTTGCCATCATAAAGCGATTGTCCATTACACCTATTACAACTGGAATTCCGCCAATTGTAATTCTTCCGCATGTAATCGCTTCGTCTAATCCAGTTTTTTCCTTGACAACCTGTAGTTCATGCTTGTATTTTTCATCGGGGAGGTATTTTTTTGTGTTTATTTCAAATGAAAGCGGGTGGTAGGAATTATTATCAGCAATATCCTGAATGCGTTCCATGGCATGATAGGAGAAGTAAGCCCCACATTTAGGACAAATATAATGGTGCGAGGCCATTTCATTTTCATTTATCTGAAACATACAAGTTTTACACTTCTTGTTATTGGACATTTTTCGCTCCTTTTTGTGTATGAACTCACAGAGGTATCTGTTCGGTAGCCATGCGGGAGACAAGAAGACTCTCAAATGGCAAAATGACGAAAAGACAAATAAGCATTTGAGATAAAGCCCTTTTAAAGGCAGCTAAAAGCGATACAATATAAGAAATAAAACTATGTACTGTGGGGTGAGTTGGAATGACAGAGAACGAGTTTCTACGGTAGGCCGTTGCGGCGTTGGCGAAGCAGACTGCAGTAGTGTGCATAAAATTGCAGCTACCAATGCTCAGATTGCCGCATTGACAGAGCGAATTGACGAGCATTTGGAACAACTGGATAAGAAGAGCAAAAACAGCCGCAACAGTATTAGCGGCCATCCTGGGATGGTTACAGAAAGCTGCCCACGAAGAATCTGAAAAGCCACGTTGAAAAAAGCCCCGCAGTTATAGGGTTACATGGGCAGCAACATAACAATAATCCTCAAACCGGACGAGTTTGTGTCGTATTTCCAGTCCGCATGTTTCAACTAACCAAACTACGCATCATGACAACACTTGCTCGTGTTGCTCAGTGAGGATTTTTGCTTGCTTTCGTCAAAATGCCGACAGATTTCCACGCCGCTTTCTCGCTTGTATCTTAATATGCGCCGATTTTCCATTTTGCACAATTCATCGTTATTCATTCGAGGCCAAAGAAATTTTTGAACTGTACCCGATTGAAACATGTACATAATAACATAACATTCGACAAAAAGCAACAGTGTTTTTTGAATAATAATTGCAACATAATGCACTCTGTTGTGTAATCAAGAAAACGGGATATTTATTTCAATAATTCATCTCACTTACAGTCTCGCAGACATAATAGACTTTCATAGCCCAAACCGGAGCACCGTTCAGCAGAAGCGTTTGCCTAAAGAAAGAAAAACGCCGCCCTAAAGGACGGCAGACTATGAAAAAAATGTCGAGTGTTCATAACTCAAATCCGTTATAAACACTCGACATGGTCCGAGTGACTGGATTCGAACCAGCGGCCTCTTGAACCCCATTCAAGCGCGATACCAAACTTCGCCACACCCGGTTTTCTCTTGCGGGCATTATAATAGCACAACTCATTCAGAAATGCAAGCATTATTTTCAGTATTTGAAAAAAAATATTTCGCATTTCCGGAACCGGCGTAGTTTTTGGGCGGCGCAGGCGTGGAGATTTCCGGGAGATGGAGCGGAAGGCTCTATCGGATCGAGTGAAGCCGCAGGGTTTCGATGGGGCGGATGCCAAAGGAGGAAAGCATCCCCTCCGCCCGTTCGAGCAGGGGCGGGTCCCAGACGTCTTGAGGCCGGTGGGCGTCGCTGCCGAGGATGACGGGGCAGCCCTCCTCTCCGACGATGCGCCAGAAGAACGGGTCGGGGTAGTGTTTGCCCTCACTGAAGCCCAGGAGGTTGAATTCCAGCGGGATCTCCAACTCTTTGGCACGGCGGCAGATGGCCCGGACATGTTTCTCATAGGCTGCTTTGTCTCCCGTGAAGCAAAACAGGTCCGGGTGGGCAAAATACGAAAACAGACCGCTCTCCAAAGCCTCCAGGCTCTGTCCGCGGTACTGGTCCAGCAGCCGTACATCGGGGGTCGGCACCGGAGAAAAAACGCCCTCCTCCTCGTTGAAAATCGCGTGCTGGCCCAAGATCAGATAGTCCAGCGGGAACTGTCGCAGAAAGTCCAGCAGGCGGGGAAAGAGCTTGGGATAGTACTCCGCCTCCAGGCCAATGTGGAGCTGAAAGCCCTCCGGGCAGCGCTCCCGGAGCTTCAGCAGGGTGGAAACATAGTCCTCCAACTGCTCCGGGCGCATCCGGAAGGAGGAATAGTAGCCCGGCTCGTCAAAGAAGTAGGGGGTATGGTCGGAGAAGCCCAGCTCCTTGAAATCTGCCTCCAGGGCCCGGGCAAGATAACGCGCTTCCCTGCCAACGGCGTGGTTGCAGCGGGGCGTGTGAGTGTGATAGTTTGCAATCATTTTGTTTCCTCTGTCTCTGTATCTCTGTCAGACGCGGCCAAAATAAATCGCAAGCCCGATGACGACTGCGACAATTACCGCAATGACGATGAGCGCGATGCGCCTCCGGTTTCGATAGCTTGTGCGAAGCGCTTCTTTCTCCGCGTATCCCAGATCCTCCATTCTGTCTATGGAGGCGAAACGGGTCCTGGGGGTATAATACCAAAGATACATCGGAAACCAGCTTCTCCGCGTCCGGTAGACGGGACTGACCGAGCGGGTCCCGGAGCTGTGGAACAGGCTGGACAGCAGGCCGGAACCGGAGCTGCTCGAGGAGCCGCTGCTGCTTTTTGAGCTGCTCTTGCTCTTGCGGTTGCTGCTTGAGCTGCTGCCGGACCCAAGGACGGCAACGGCCAGCGCAGCCAGCGCCGCTGCCAGAACCAGCAGATACACAGAAAAGCTCGCCACCGCCAAGCCCTGATAGATGGATTTCCGCTCGGGGTCGATGCTGGACCACACAAGGGCGGCAAGGCTCGTACAGCCCAGCAGGGAGCAAATCGCCGTGCAGATCCAGAACGCGGTCTCCTCTTTGAAATACATCCCCACAGACACGGCGCAGAGCAGGCCGAGACCGGCGAGCCCATAATACAGATACTGCTTGCGTTTCTCTCCGTCTGCGCTGATGTAGAACATCACAACGCCAAACAGGACCGCGGCAGGGGGAAATCCGCTCATAATCAGACTTTTGATGGGGAGACTCAGCTCCAGCACGTTCAGCAGGACCACAGCCGCCAAGCCAATGCCGGAGTGGTTGAGCAGAGAGCAGACAAGATACCAGCGCTCGTCCCGTTTGGAAGGAAACAGGTACAGGAGCACCGAGGCAATCAGCAGGAAAGCCATGATCCCGATTTGCACCGCATATCTGCTTCCGATGGAACGGAGAGAACCCAGGAAACAGGACAGCAGCAGACAGAGAATGGAGCCGATACCCATCCAAAGGGTCAGGACCGCGCCGCGGTTTTGCTCCGCAGTGACGCGTTCCTCGCCCTGCAATTCCGCGGTATAGGGCTCCGTTGCCATTTTGCGCATCGTCAGCACCTCCTCAATGATTTGCATAATTCCAGAACGAGCCGGAAGCAGCGCTCAAATCGTTTTTCGCTCATTCCTCCGCCTTGGTGGGGATGCCGAAATCAAAGCTGGGCATGAGCTTCAGCTTGAAGAGATTTCGCCGGTGCAGGCGGTCGATGCGCTCCTTGGTCTCGGGGTCGTCGATCTCGCCGGTGCGGATGTAGCGGTCCAGCACGGCGTAGGTGAAGCCCAAGTTGTCCTCGTCAGTCTTGCCGCAGAGGCCGTCAATGGGGACTTTGTCCACCAGCACAGTGGGCAGGCCCAGATAGCGGCCCACCTGCTTGACCTCGTCCACGGTCAGGTGGGACATGGGGCTGAAATCTCCCGCGGCGTCGCCGTAGCGGGTGGAGTAGCCCACCCAGTCCTCGGAGAGGTTGCAGGTATTGACCACCCTGCCGTTGCGGCTCTGGCTGACGGCGTAGACCGTCGCCATACGGATGCGGGGCGGCAGGTTGGTCAGGCTTTGGGTGGAGAGCTCCAGCCCTGCAGGGATGGCGTTCTTGACCCCCTCCACCGCGTCGTGGATGTTCACGACATAGTTCTCGATGCCAAGGTGCTCGCAGAGCAGGTGGGCCATGTCGATGTCATGCTGCTCGCCGTTGGGCATCAGCACGCCGATGACCCGCTCCCTGCCCAGGGCTTCGACGCAGAGGGCGGCGGCGACGGAGCTGTCCTTGCCGCCGGAGATGCCCAGGACCGCGTTGCAGCCGGGGCCGTTTTCCTCAAAGAAGTCCCGGATCCACTGGAGACAGGCTTCCGTTACGGTTTTTACGTCAAACATAGGATTTTCTCCTCTCGGTTGGTGTTCCGGGGATCCTCCCGGTTTTGCTCTTCTGCGTCCGGCTTCGCTGTCGGCGCAGTCAATTCAGAAAAGGACACGGTCTGAATCGCCAAAGGCTCCTGTGCGCAAAGGGTCAGGTAGCTCTCTCCCCGCCGCCGGGTCTGAAAGCTGAAATCCAGCTGCTTCCAGACTTCCTGCCGCGGCAAAAAGCTGAACTCTGTCAGGGGATAGAGGATCCCCTCGCCGATGGCCTTTCCGTAGGCCTCTTTACAGGTCCAGACCGCAATAAAGCGGCGCTCCTGCTCGACCTCGGTCTCCCCTGCCAGGACCCAGGCTTTTTCGGCTTCCGAGTATATGCCCCGCATCAGGGAGGAGCGGGGATAGACTTCCCCGCTCTCGTCAAAGCGGATCTCCTGTACGTCCACACCGACGGGGGACAAGTCCAGCGCACAGGCCACGGCGGTTTTGCAGTGGGAGAGATTGAAGTGCAGCTCCGGATGCGCCGGGAAGAAGGGCTTTCCCTTCTCCTCCACTGCGATTTCGGGAAGCTCCCGGATGCCGGATTCCTGCTTCAGCGCATACCGCAGCAGCAGCTCCGCCAGGATGGACTGGAGCTTGGGCGGCTGTACCTTGTATCGCAGGGTCTTCTCCCGCCGGGCCGGAGACAGCCGCGGCAGCAGGGCCAGCACAGCCTCCGGGTCCAGGCTGTCAATATTCTCTATGAGCCAAAGCATGGTTCCTCCAGGTTTGCGGACAAGCAATGCTTGTCCCTACACAGCTTGTTCGAGCCAGGAAATGATCTCGTCGCGCCCCTCCGGGCTCATGGGAAAGGTCTTTTCCCCTTCTATCTCGCTGGCCTCATAGCACAGCGGACCGTGCCAGTACTCGACTTTGATGGAGCTGGCTGTATGGTCCACTTCTTTGGGCGTCGCCATTACCACATTCGGCGTGATTTTGTAGCGAAAGGCCCCGCAGGAGCCGGTGAAAACGTTCCCATTCTCGAAGTGGTGAAACACCGGAAGCCAGACGGCGCTCATTCGGCCATCAGCTCCTCCATTTCATCCAGCAGCTCACCGAACAGAGCCAGGGCCTGATTGACAGGTTCCGGGCTGGACATATCCACACCGGCGCCCTTCAACAGGTCAATGGGGTCCTTGCTGCATCCGCCGGAGAGGAAGCCGATGTAGTCCTTCACGGCAGCCTCGCCCTCCCGCAGGATGCGGCGGGACAGGGCAATGGCGGCGGAGTAGCCGGTGGCGTACTGGAAGACATAGTAGTTGTAGTAGAAGTGCGGGATGCGCTCCCACTCATAGGCGATCTCCTCGTCCAGCACGATGTCTTCGCCGAAATAGAGCGCGTTGAGCTTCTTGTACTCCTCGCACATCCGCTCGGCAGTCAGGGCGACGCCCTCCTGGTTCAGACGGCCTAAGATCAGCTCGAACTCGGCGAACATGGTCTGGCGGTAGAGGGTGGTGCGGAACTGCTCTAAGAAATGGTTGATCAGGTAGGCCCGCTCCTTCTTGTCGGTAGTCTTGCTCAGCAGATGCTCCATCAGCAGGGCCTCGTTGCAGGTGGAGGCCACCTCGGCCACGAAGATCACATAGTCCGCGTCCACGGGATTCTGATACTTGTTGGAGTGCCAGGAGTGGAGGGCGTGGCCCATCTCATGGGCCAGGGTGAACTGGCTGTCCAGGGTGCCGGTGTAGTTGAGCAGCACATAGGGGTGAACAAAGGCACCGGCGGAGTAGGCGCCGCTGCGCTTGCCGACGTTCTGATATACGTCGATCCAGCGATTCTCAAAGCCTTCCTTCAGGATCTTCCGGTAATCCTCGCCCATAGGCGCCAGGGCGTCGTAAACCGTCTGGCAGGCCTGGGCAAAGGGGATCTTCACGTCCGCGCCGGGGACCAGTGGGGTATAGAGGTCGTAGAAGTGGAGCTCGTCCACACCCAGGAGCTTCTTCCGCAGGCGGACATAGCGGTGCATCTTGTCGAAGTTCTGATGGACCGCCTCGATCAGATTGTGATAGACGGCCACGGGCACGTTGGTGTTGTCCAGAGACGCCTCCAGAGAGGATGCGTAATGTCTGGCGTCGGCCCGGAATTGCAGGCTCTTGACCTGGGCGTTGAGCATGGCAGCCACGGAGTTCTTGTTGGCCGCCCAGGTGTGGTAGGTGTTCTCAAAGGCGGACTTGCGCAGCTCGCGGTCGTCGGACTCCATGTAAGAGATGTAGGTGCCCTGGGAGAGGGGGTGCTTGACCCCATCCTTATCCACGGCGTCGGGGAAGGTCAGGTCGGCGTCGGCGAATTTGGAATAGATGTCGTCGGGCGCCTGCATCATCTCGCCGGTCATGGCCAGCAGCTTCTCCTCAGCAGGACTGAGCACGTGCTCTGCGTGGCGGCGGATGTTGAAGATGTAGCGGCGATAGCGCTCCAGGCCCGGTTCCTCCGCGTAGAAGCGCTCCATGTCCGCCTCGGGGATGGACATGATCTCCGGCGTCTCAAAGGAGGTGGCGGAGGAGAATCCGACGTAGGCGGACATCGCCATCCCGTTCATCTCCTGGTATTTGCTGACGCGGGTGTCGGCGTCGTTGCGCCGAGAGGAATAGTTGAACAGGTTGCTCAGCAGGACGCTTGCCTGCTCCATCTTCTGCGCATAGGCCAGCAGGGTCTTCGCGTCCTGCCCCAGGGTCCCGGCAAAGGCCGCCAGCTCCGCGGTCAGCGCCTTCAGCTTGTCCATATCGAGACTCCAGGCCTCGTCTGTGGGATAGAGGTCTTCAATGGCCCAGCGGTCCTTTTCAGGGATCTCGCTGCGCTCGGGGATCTTCTTGATTTCTGCCATATGATTCCATCCTTTCAAAGTGAGTTGCATGGTTTTCTCCCATGCCCTGATTGTACTCTATTTTTCTCTTTTCGTCAATGATAATCGCAAGGGATTTGCGGAAAGGAAATGAAAAATATTTTTCATTTTTTCGTTGCGAAACACAGAGAAATGCGCTATAATAGCCGCAGGAAGCTATGGTGATTCCGTAATCCAACAAATCATCCCGATTTTCACACACGAAAGGAGCACATCTCATGGGACTTATTGCAGCAGGCCTCGGTGCAATCGGCGGCGTACTTGCGGACCAGTGGAAGGAATTTTTCTACTGTGACGCCATTGACAAGAATGTTCTGGCTGTCAAGGGCCAGAAGCGCATCTCCGGACGCTCCAGCAACACCAAAGGCAATGACAACATCATCTCCAACGGCTCTGTGATCGCCGTGGCCGACGGCCAGTGCATGATCATCGTGGAGCAGGGCAAGATCGTAGAGTTCTGCGCGGAACCCGGCGAATTTGTCTGGAACAACTCCACGGAGCCCTCCCTCTTTACCGGCAGCCTCGGCACCAGCCTCAAGGAGACCTTCAAGCTCATCGGCAAGCGATTCACCTTCGGCGGCGACCCCGGCAAGGACCAGCGCGTGTATTACTTCAACACCAAGGAGATCATCGATAACAAGTTCGGCACGCCGACCCCCATTCCCTTCCGCATTGTGGACCGGAACATCGGCCTTGACATCGACGTGTCCGTGCGCTGCAGCGGTCTGTATTCCTACCGTGTCGCCGACCCCCTGCTCTTCTACGCCAACGTCTGCGGCAACGTGACCAAGGAATATACCCGCGAGGAGATCGACAGCCAGCTCAAGACGGAGTTCGTTTCCGCCCTTCAGCCCGCCTTTGCCAAGATCTCCGAGAAGGAGATCCGTCCCTCCGCTCTGCCCGCCCATGCCGAAGACCTGAGCGAGGCGATGAACACCGCCCTGTCCAAGAAGTGGGGCGAGCTCAGAGGCTTGCAGGTCGTCTCCGTGGCGATGAACCCCATCACCCTCTCCGAGGAAGACCAGGAGCTCATCAAGAAGGCCCAGCACGCGGCCATCATGCGCGACCCGACCATGGCCGCGGCCACCCTGGTAGAGGCCCAGAGCCAGGCGATGAAGGACGCCGCCAACAATGCCGGCGGCGCAATGAACGGCTTCATCGGTCTCGGTATGGCCCAGCAGGCCGGCGGCGTCAACGCGGCGAATCTCTTCGCAATGGGGCAGCAGCAGGCCCCCGCGGCAGCGGCTCCCGCTCCCAAGGCCAATACCTGGAAGTGCGAATGCGGCGCTGAGAACACCGGCAAGTTCTGCATGGAGTGCGGCAAGCCCAAGCCCGCCGACGGCTGGACCTGCACCGCCTGCGGCGCGGTGAACAAGGGCAAGTTCTGTGCCGAGTGCGGCGCCAAGAAGCCCGCGAACGAGCCGCTGTACAAGTGCGACAAGTGCGGCTGGGAGCCCGAGGACCCCGCCCATCCGCCGAAGTTCTGCCCCGAGTGCGGCGACCTGTTTGACGAAAGAGACATTCAGTAATTCCTTCATTCACGAAACAGCTGGCGGCCCGGCTCCCAAGGAGCCGGGCCGCCGTTAAATTTTCTGGTTGACATCCGGGTGATTGTTGCTATAATAGGAAGAGAGCTTTTGGGAGGTGAACCCATGTTCAAGCTTTTTCGGGACGGAAAGATCTGGACGATCCCAAACGTCCTCTCCTTTTTCCGCTTGCTTCTGGTCCCGTTCATCATATGGGCTTATGTGGGCCTGCACAACAATCCGCTGACCATCACGCTGCTGGCAGTTTCCGCCCTGACCGACATCCTGGACGGGCAAATCGCACGGCGTTTCAACATGGTCTCAGACCTTGGCAAGGCCCTGGACCCGGTGGCTGACAAGCTGACCCAGGTCTGCATCGTTCTCTGCCTGGCCTTCACCTATCCCCTGCTCTGGGTGCTCCTGGGGCTCTGCGTCCTGCGGGAGACCTGCATGGGCATCCTCGGCTACATTACCATCAAGAAGACGAACAAGGTCCCCGGCGCCCGCTGGTACGGCAAGGTTTCCACCGTTGTCCTCTACGCCTCGGCTCTGGCGATGCTGATCTTCAAGGATATGCCCACCTGGGTCTCGACCCTGCTGATCGTGCTGTGCATCGCCTGTGTCTTCCTGACCTTGATCCTCTATACCCGCTACCACATGCACTGCTGGGCCCAAGCCGCACAGCAGCCGACCGAACAAGCCGCAAATACAGGGACGTGACCGCGCCGCGGCCACGTCCTTTTTCTAATCATCTGTGCCAGCTTCAAAGACCTCCCGGAAGGCAGCCGCCGCCTCGCCGTCCATGTCCGCGCAGACTGCGAGATCCCCCTGGCTCAGCATTCCCACCAATCTGCCGTTTTCCGTCACCGGCAGTCTGCGGACCTGGTGCTTTGCCATAGTTTTTGCGGCCTTGACGCCGTTTTCCTCTGCCGGGACGGTGACGGCTCCCGCGCTCATGACTGTGCGCACTCGGGTGACGTTCGGGTCATAGTTGGCCGCCACGCAGCGGACCGTGATATCCCGGTCCGTCAGCATTCCCACCAGCCTTCCTCCCTGGCCCATGACCGGCAGCGCCCCCACGTTGTGGCGGCTCAAAAGCCGGGCCGCGGCAGCCACGGTCTCCTCCCGGTCCACGGTAATGAGATGGCTGGACATCATATCCTTTACCTGCATAAAGCATCCTCCCTTTGTAAGTATCCAAAGGGAGGATGCCCGTTTTTTGCACGTCTGATACGCTCGTCAGTTCTTTTTGTTCAGTCCCAGGGCTTCCCGGAAGAATTCTGCGGTCTGGTCCAGAACGCCCTCCCGGAAGGGGGATTCCAGGCCTGCGCCCTCCATTACCGCCTGGACCCCGGCTTCATAGTCCCGGTCCAGCAGGCGGAAATAGGCGGCGACACCCTCTCCTGCCTCCTCCGCCTCCAGCTCGTAGACCTGGAGGGAGCTCTCCGCCGAGACGCAGTAGCTGATGATGTAGTAGGGCACCTCGTAGAAGTGCAGCACGTCGATCCAGCCCATAGAATAGAAGAAATCGTAGCCCGGCACATAGAAGCTGTAGTCCTTGCAGCACTGGAGATAGACGGCGTTGACGGCCTCCAGGCTCAGTTCCTCCGGGTCCAGAGCATAGACCCTGGCTTCAAAATCCGCGTAAGCGGCCTGGGAGACGAAAGTTTGCAGAGAATCCATCAGGGCGATCTTCGTCATATCCGATTTCTCTTTTTCCGTCAGCGTGTCCGTGTAGCGCAGGGCCAGGAACTCCATAGCCTGGGAGAAGGTCTCCGCGGTCTCCAGGTCCTCGTTGGCTCCGTAATTGTGGAAGCTGTCGGTAAAATGGCCGAACTCATGGGCGAAGGTGGTGTAGTCCGAGCCGGTGCCGCTGGCGTTCACCAACAGGAAGGGCGCCTCATAGTCGTAGATGTAGATCTGGAAGGAGGCCTCCACCTTCTCCGGAGACCGGTGGATGTCACAGAGCTCATAGGTCTCCATAAAGCGATAGGCATCCCAGACCGCACCGCCGATCTTCTTTGCGGCAGATTGCAGCATGTCCGTCATCTGCTGCTCCGTGGCGTCTCCCACCGTGAGCCGGGAGAGGGCCAGGTCGGCCTCCGCCTGATTCTGCACCGGGACCAGCTTCTCCCGGATCTCGGCCAGGAAGGCGTCCCCCTGCTCGGGAGTGTAATCCCGCTGATATTCCACCTCGTAGCTGTATTCCGCGTAGCTGTCATAGTCCAGGGCCGCGGCAAGCTGCTGACGGACCTTCACCAGCTCCACAAAGAGCTCCCCGAGGCTGGGATTGTACTGCTCGTAATAGGCCTTGATCGCGGCAAGATAGACATAATAATCGTCGGTGTCCAGCCACTCCTCCAGGGATTTCGTCTCCTCCTTCACCGTCACCTGGGGGTCCGCCGTAAGGTTCCGGTATTGGGTCAGCAGGGTCTTCTCCTGCTGGGCCAGGCGCAGGTATTCCTCGTTGGTGTAGACAGAATAGTCGTCGTACTTCTCGAAAAAGCCCTCGCCGAAATACAGGTCCTCCAGCGCATCCCGGCTGGGAGAAGCCGCGAAGGCCTTCATCAGCGCCTCTAACTTCTCTTCTAAGTTCGGGGTCTCCTCCTCGCAGAAGTTGAACTCCTCCATGTAATAGCTGTCGGTGGTGTCGAGGCTGTGGCGGGCGTTGGCGAGGCAGTCCATGGAATAGAAGCTGATGTACCGAGTGTAGAGCTCGTAGTAGTCCTCCAGCAGCGCTTCCGCGTCGTCGGACTCCTCCGCCTTTTCTGTCAGGGCTGCGAAATCCACATACAAGGTCTCCGTATCCGGGCGCCGGTACTCCATCTCGGAGAACTTGACCATTTCCACGGGCTCGTCGGGCAGATAGTCCCGCTGGCCTGCGTTTTTCCAACGGATCAGGGGATCTGTGTCCGTCTCAGGCCCCGTGGTCTCCCCGGTATTCTCGGTAGGCTCCGTGGTGGCGGTCAGTGTCGTCACGGCTGCGGTCGTTCCGGCGGCTTCAGTGCTTTCACGGCTCTGGGTCCCGGTGGGGTCTTCTTTCTGATTCTGGCAGCCGAAGGCCAGGACGCACAGGCCCAGGACCAGACATACGACCAGCACCAAGGCCAACAGGCTGAACATCTCGTTGCTGCGTTTCATGGCAAGTCTCCTTTGTTCGTGTCTGTTCTGTTCGGGAGCGATTTCAGAACGGAAGAAAAGTTTTTTGTTATTATACCGGAAACGATACAAAAAATCAAGAAACACTCTTCTTTCGGATCCGGATTTTTGTTCCGAATCTGATTTTCGGGCTCAGGAGCATCAGGGCGATCCCATTCGGCACGGCCATCAGCGCATTGCAGAGATTCGCCGCGGACCAGACAGCCCTGGCGGAGCACCAGGGCGCGATTGCCACGGTCAGCGTATAGAGGGCGAGATAGACCCTTTTGAGCCATTCTCGTTCCCCGGTCAATGCCTCCAGACAGGCCGTTCCGTAACAGCTCCAGCCCAGGACCGTAGTCAAGGAAAACAGGGTCAGCATCCCAGTCAGCAGACCCATGGAAACCGGTTCCGGCAGAGGCAGACCCACGGCAAAGGCCTCCATTGCCGCGCCGAGCCCCGCACCGGCGGTGCCGGTACACAGCAGCACCAGAGCTGTCATGGTGCAAATCAAGAAGGTGTCGAAGACCACGGCGGTCATGGAAAGAAGTCCCTGCTCCTCCGGGCTGAGCCCCTCCGCCGAGGCCGCGGCGATCGGGCCGGTGCCCAACCCCGCCTCGTGGGAGAAGACGCCCCGACTGACCCCGGCTGCCGCAGCCCCAAGCAGGCCCCCCGCCCCGGCGCCCGGACGAAACGCCCCTCGGAAAACCGCCTGCACCGCGCTGGGCAGGGCAGCAGCGTTTCTGCATAAAATCCAAAGGCAGCAGAGCAGGTAGGCGCCGCCCATCAGCGGGACCAGCAGCGTCGAAACCCGGCTGACCCTCTGGATGCCGCCGAAGACCGTCGCGCCGGTCAGGAGGGCGAACACAAGCCCCAGGACCGCAGCAGGCAGCGGGATCCCCCGCCCCCCTGCCAGCACCAAGCTGGGCAGTCGCAGGCCGAGTCGGGCCGTCAACAGACTGAGGCAGGCGCTCACGCTGCCGATTTGCACAAAGGTCCCGACCCCGCAGAGCCCGGCAAAGGCGCCGAACAAGGCGAAGCTGCAAGCAAGGGGCCTTCCCAGTGGGCCGAGGCCCAGCCGCATATAGGCAAAGGGACCGCCGCGCCATTGTCCGTTTCGGTCCCGGCTCCGATAGCGGACAGCCAGATAGCCCTCCGCGTATTTGAGGGCCAGGCCGGTCAAGGCGCTGAGCTCCATCCAGAGCAGGGCCCCCGGTCCGCCTAAGGAGAGGGCCGTCGCCACGCCGATGATATTCCCGGTCCCAATGGCCGCGGAGAGGGAGGTGCAGAGGGCGCCGAGGGGCGTCACGCCGCCTTTGGCCCTGGAGCGCCGGAACAGCAGCTTGAAAGCCTTGGGCAGGTCCAAAAGCGTCCGGCCCCGAAATTGGAGCGTCAGTTTGAGCCCCGTCCCCAAGAGGAGCAGCAGCAGCGGCCAGCTCCATACGGCCCGTTCCAGCTTGCCCAACAGCGTTTCCATGTCTTTCCCCCCTGCTCTGCGGACTGTTCCGGGAAAAACCTATGCGTCCTGCTGGGTTTTATGAAAAAAATACTTGCGAAGAGACAAATCACATATTATAATATTAAAATAAGATTCTCTTTTGCCGGACTCCGCTTTGGGTCCGAGACTGTTCGGGAGGCGTCGAACATGCGAGAAACAAAAGTCCGAAAAATCAAGGCCTGCTTTCAGCCAGGCAAGCGGGTCCATCTGGTGGGCATCGGCGGGGTGTCCATGCGTCCGCTGGGCATCGTGCTGCGGGACCGGGGCATAATCATCACCGGCTCCGATATGAATTCCTCCGTCTCCACGGAGGAGTTAGAGGCCCATGGCATCCCCGTCTACATCGGCCATCGGGCTGAGAATATCCGCGGGGCGGACTGCGTGATCCGCACCGCTGCCGCCCACAACGACAATCCGGAGATCGCCGCCGCCCGGGCCGCCGGAATCCCCGTCTTTGAACGGGCCGAGGCCTGGGGCGTGCTGATGCAGGAATACCGCAACGCCATCTGCGTGGCTGGTACCCACGGCAAGACCACCACCACCGGTATGCTTACCCACATCTTCATGCAGGCCCAGCGGGACCCCACTGTGATGATCGGCGGCTATCTGCCCCTGTTGCACGCCGGACATCGGGTGGGCGCGGGCGACACCATCATTGCCGAGAGCTGCGAGTACTGCAACTCCTTCCACAATTTCTCCCCCACCGTGGCCGTCATCAACAACATCGAGGAAGACCATCTGGACTTCTTCAAGGACTTAGAGGACATCAAGGCCTCCTTCCGGCACTTTGCGGAGCTGGTGCCGAAACGCGGCCAAATCATTGCCAACGGCGACGACGCCAACACCGCTGACGCTCTGAAGGGCCTGAAGTATCTGAGCTTCGGCCTCGGAGAACAAAACACGGTCCATCCCCTGGAGATCTCCGAGGACTGGCAGCACTGCACGGTACTCTGCGACGGCGTGCCCTACTGCGAGCTGGACCTGGCCGTCCACGGCAAGTACAACCTCATCAACGCCCTGGGCGCCTGCGCCGTGGCCTGGTACATGGGCATCTCCGGCGAGGACGCGGCGGAGGCTCTGGCCTCCTTCACCGGCGCGGGCAGACGGCTGGAATTCAAGGGCCGCTGCAAGGGCGCGGACGTGTACGACGACTATGCCCACCATCCCCACGAGGTCAGGGCCCTGCTGGAGGCCGTGCGCACCATGGGCTATGACAGGATGATCGTGGCCTTCCAGCCTCACACCTTCACCCGCACCAAGGCCCTGTTTGAGCAGTTCGTCGAGGAGCTTCAGGCGCCGGACATCCTGGTTCTGGCCGAGATCTACGCGGCCCGGGAGCAGAACACCGTGAACATCCACTCCAGCGACCTGGCCGCCCGCATACCCGGCGCTCTCTGCTTCGACACCCTGCCGGAGGTCTCCGACTGTCTGCGCTCCCTGGCCCGGCCCGGCGACATTATCCTGACCGTCGGCGCGGGGGACATCTACAGGGCGGGCGAGGCCATCTGCGAACCGGAGGAGCAGCAATGAAATACACCCTCAACCAACAGAATTACGCCGATTTTTCGGTGTACGAGCTCCATAAGCTGCCGCCCAGGAGCTACTTCATCCCCTATCCGGACCGGGCGAAGGCCGACGCCGTAACCCCTCTCGAGAAACGCTACCGCTCCGAGAAGGTCCTGTGTCTCAATGGGAGCTGGGACTTCCGATTCTATCCCCGTCCCGCGGAGCTGCCCGACGAGCTGGACACCGACGCCGTGGAATTCGAGAAGATCCAAGTCCCCGGCTGCTGGCAGTTCCAGGGCTATGACCGGCCCTTCTATCTGAACGTCCGCTACCAGTTCCCCTTCGACCCGCCCAGGATCCCCACGACGGAGCCGGTGGGCACGGTCTTCTCCTGGATCGGCTTCGACCAGGGCATCAAGCCCCGGTGGAAGAAGCCGAAGGACGAGTACAACTTCGTGGGCGTCTATCGCCGGACCTTAGAGCTTGGCCCGGAGCCGCGGCGCTACGTCATCTCCTTCCTGGGCGTGGCGAGCTGCCTGGACCTCTACGTCAACGGGCAGTACGCAGGCTGCTCCGAGGGCGCCCACAATACGGCGGAGTTCGACCTGAGCGAGCTCCTGCACCCCGGCGAAAATGAGCTTCTGGCAGTGGTCCGCCGCTGGTGCACCGGCTCCTATCTGGAATGCCAGGACATGTTCCGGAACAACGGCATCTTCCGGGACGTGCTGCTGCGCATCGACGAGCCCGCGGACCTCTGGGACATCGACGCAAGGACGGAAAAGCAGGGCGAGACCTATGCCCTGACCCTGTGCGCCGAGGCCGCCGAGGGGACGAGGGTGCGCTTCACCCTGGAGGGACAAGGCCTCTCCCGCTGCGCCGAGGCGCTCGTGCGCAATGGAAAAGCCCAGGTTCGCTTCGAGGACCTTTCCGTGACGGAATGGAACGCGGAAGCGCCGGTCCTCTACAATGTCTATTTTGAGACGGATACCTGCTGCGTCAAGGAGCGCATCGGCTTCCGCACCGTAGAAATCCAAGGCGACGTCTTCCTGCTGAACGGCAAAAAGCTGAAGCTCAAGGGCGTCAACCACCACGACACCTCTCCCACCGGCGGCTATACCATGTCCCCGGAGGAGATCCAGCGGGACCTGAAGCTCTGCAAGGCCTTCCACATCGACACGATCCGCAGCTCCCACTATCCCCCGGACCCCCTGCTCTTGGAGCTGGCGGAGGAGCTGGGCCTCTATATCATCGACGAAAACGACCTGGAGACCCACGGCGTCTGGGCTCACCGCTTCCCGCCCAACTACGACCACATCTCCGACGACCCCAAATGGGAGCCCCGCTATCTGGACCGCGTCGCCCGGCTCTACGGGCGGGACAAGCTGCACGGAAATTCCTGCGTGATTCTATGGTCCCTGGGCAACGAATCCGGCGGGACCTGCAACATCGACGCCATGTACGACTGGCTGAAGCAGCGAACGTCCCTGCCGATCCACTATGAATCCATCATCCACTGCAAGCGCAAGGCCTACGACGTGGGCAGCGAGATGTACCCCAAGCCGGAAGCCGTGCTGGCCGTTGCGGAGCACCGCCGCAAGGAGGCGCCGCTGAACGACCGCCCCTACTTCCTCTGCGAATACGCCCACGCCATGGGTGTCGGCCCCGGCAACGTGGAGGCCTACTGGAAGCTCATCTACGAGCACGACAATCTCATGGGCGGCTGCGTCTGGGAGATGGTGGACCACGCGGTCCTCCACGCCGACGGCAGCTATACCTACGGCGGCGACCACGGCGAATGGGAGCACGACGGCAACTTCTGCGTGGACGGGCTCTTCTACCCGGACAGAAGCCCCTCCACCGGCGCCCACATTCTTCGCCACATCTACCGTCCCCTTCGGGTTCGGCACCTGGAAGGCAGTGCCTTTGAGATTTTCAACACCACGGCCTTCACTCCCGGCTCCGTCTACCGGCTCCGCTTCCGTTGGAACGACGGCACGGAAACGGAGCTTTGTCCCGAAGTGGAGCCCCTGTCAAAGTGCCGCGTGGAGCTGCCCTTGGGCGCAAGGACCCCGGAGGGCCTCCGCGTCACCGTCGTCGCCACAGACAGCCGGACCGGTCAGGAAGTCTCCGTCGAACAACTCACTTTGGAGGAGCCGGAGCTTCCCCTGCCCGCGGTCCGCGGGCTCCCGGAGGGCGTCAGCTTCCCCAATGGCCGCTTCTGTCTGGAGCTGCCCGGCGGCCACAAGCTGACTGCGGAGACCCCCTCCACCAGCCTCTGGCGGGCCGCCACGGACAACGACCGGGACCCCCAGGGCTCCAACACCATGCGCCGCTGGTACGGTACAAAGGAGACTGTGCTCTCCGTCAAACAGACTGACACCGGTTATGAGCTCCGTTCCCGACTGACGCGGGACCCCCTGACCGTCTTCGAGGTCACGGATAGCTATGAGGGCACGGCGGACGGCATCCTCGTCACCAGCCGCCTGCACTGCCTCCGGGGCAAGGGGACCCTCCCCCGCTTCGGCAAGGTCTTCCGGCTCCACAAGCGCTTCGACCGGGTGACATATTTCGGGCGCACCGGGGAGAGCTACTGCGATATGAAGGAGCAGTTCCCCATCGGCGTTTCTGAAGCCCTGCCGGTGGAGCGCATGACGGAGCCCAACCTCAAGCCCCAGGAGAGCGGCAACCGCTGTGACTGCCAATGGGCGGAGCTGACGGACGGAAAGACCGTCGTGCGCTTCGAGGCCGTGGACCGGCCCTTTGAGCTGGGGGTCAAGCCCTACAGCGACAAAGCCCTCACGCAGATGAAGCACCGGGAGGACGAGCAGACCACAGGCACCTATGTGACGATCCAGGCCTTCCAGCAGGGCATCGGCACCGGCTCCTGCGGCCCCCGCATCGCGCCGGAGTTCATGTGGAACATGAAAGAGGACTACGTGCTGCGCTTTTTGATTCGGGTCGAATAACGAGATTTTTAGAACGACGCCCGATTGGCGAGCCAATCGGGCGTCATTCTATTTTATTTTTCTGTTTTTGCAGCGGCCTCCGCGAATGCCCGGAAAATGGGAACACCGGGACCTGTCATGGGGTCGAAAAACTCCGGGTGCCATTGGACGGCCCAGAGGAAGCGCTGGGCCGGGTGGAAGAAGGCCTCCACCAGTCCGTCCTCCGCCACGGCCATGGGCTGCAGACAGGGGGCCAGAGTCTTGATGCCCTGGTGGTGACAGCTGTTGACGCCGAGCTCCTCCGCGCCGTAGAGCTCCGCCAGGGGGCCGGTGAGGGCCACCGGATGCTCCGCCCGGTCATAGGGCCGTTCCATGCGGTGATTTCTGCCCGCGCCGCGCTGGCTGGGAAGGTCCTGCCAGAGGGTACCGCCTAAGCAGGCGTTGATGAGCTGCAAGCCCCGGCAGATGCCCAGCACGGGCAGGTCCTTCTCCAGGGCGACCCGGAGCAGGGCCGCGTCCAAGTGGTCCCGGGCGGGACAGGGCTCCCCGCAGGCCTCTATTTTTTCCTCCCCGTAGAGGGCCGGGTCCACGTCCTGGCCGCCGGTGAAGAGCAGGCCGTCGCAGAGCTCCGTCATCTGTTCGCAGTCCTCTAAGTTTTCCAGCGGCAGCATCACGGGCAGGGCTCCGGCGGTCTTCAAACCCTTGAAATAGGCCGGGAGCATCCAGTAGGAATCCCTATCCTTGTCATAGAGCGGGATGACGCCGATGACGGGTTTTCTCACGCCTCGTCTCCCCCTTCCTCGGGCTCCAGCACGTAGGCGCTGACGATCTCCCCAAAATAGGTCACGTGGGCGTCCCGGTTGGAGCCGGTGAAGCTGCTGTCCTTGTCCGCAGGATAGAAGCGCGTTTGCAGGGCCTCGGGCAGCAGCGCGGGGTCCTGCTCCTGACGGTAGAGAACTTTGCACTCCAGGGTCACGGGGAACTCCCGGAGAGCGGGCACGGAGACGGTCTCTCCCGGAACTGTATGCAGGCCGCAGGCGGCCAGCTTGTCCATGTCTCTGCCGCTCTTGCCGCCGCAGACGGCGATGACGTTCCGGTCCGGCTCCGAGAGGGGCATGTTGATGGTGAACTCCGGGTTCTGGTCCAGCAGCTCCCGGGTGAAGCGTCCCACCCGGACGTAGGCGGCAAAGACGGGCCGATTCCAGTTGACGCCTAAGGTCCCCCAGCCGATGACCATGGAATTGACCTTGTCCCCGGCGCAGGAAGTGAGCAGAATGCCCTTGGACAGGGTCTCAGCGGCCCGGGCCGCGCATTCCGCGAGGCTAAGTTTGCGGCGAATCATTATATATACCTCCAAATATTATTATAACGTTGATGGATTTCAGCAGTTGAGGCAACAGGCAACGGGCAACAGGCAACAGACCCGCCTGTAGGGACGGCTCTCAGCCGTCCGCCGTCCCCCGCACGGACGCCCCCTCATCCGTCATCGGGCTTCCGTGAGACGCCCGATGACACCTTCCCCCCAGGGGGAAGGCTATCCCGCCTGTAGGGACGGCTCTCAGCCGTCCGCCGTCCCCCGCATGGACGCCCCCTCATCCGTCATCGGGCTTCCGTGAGACGCCCGATGACACCTTCCCCCCAGGGGGAAGGCTATCCCGCCTGTAGGGACGGCTCTCAGCCGTCCGCCGTCCCCCCGCACGGACGAGGCATCAGGTCTGCCATTTCCAGAGCTTGTCTTCCCGGTAGATCAGGTTTCCGAAACCGCCGTCCACCCGGTCCAGGGAGTGGGGCTTGCGGGCCTTGGCCGTGAAGCCCTGATAGCCCCGCAGGTCATAGGGGATCCGATCGGTATCCCCTGCCAGGACCTCGTTGCAGACCTGGATCACCCCGTCGAAGATGTACATGGGCAGCTCGCCGTTTCCGTGGCCCTCTAAGATGCGGTCTGCCCGGTCCTCCAGCAGGTCCTTCAGCCGGAGCAGATTGTCCCGGTATTCCTCCACCGAAGTGGATTCCCGGCCCAGCAGGAAGCTGGCGCGGCTGACGGCATCCCCGGAAAACAGGATACGGTGCTCCCGGTCCAGATAGACCAGATGGCCCTGGGTGTGGCCGGGACAGGCGAAGGCCTCTAAGGTGATGCCGCCCAGGTCGAACATGTCCCCCGCCTGCACGGGATGGAAGTGGGAGAAGGGCGGCGGTTCCAGCAGGTCCTCAGGTGTCACCAGGGCGGCGTCCCGGGAGATGCGCAGACCCCAGAGCCGGTAGTCCCGGTCCGTCTGCCGCTCAAAGACCTCCTGCTCCGCCGGGTTCAGCCAGACCTCGCCGAACTCCCCGGCGCCCATAGCGTGGTCCTGGTGGCCGTGGGTCAGCAGGACCATCAGGGGCAGCTCGTTGACCTTGTCCACCTCGGCCTTCAGATGGCCGAATCCGCAGCCCGTGTCGATCAGGGCGGCCCGCTCCCGGCCCTTCACCAGGTACATCCGCTCATGAAAGCGGCCTAAGAATTCCGTAATATGCGGTGTGATTTGTCTGACAGCAAATGTTACCATACAGCTTTATCCTATGAGACGCCCCCCGACGTTTGCCGGAGGGCGTATCTTCGTTTTTTATTCATTCGGATAGGGTTCCAGGAAGGCGTGGAAGTGGCGCATGGGCAGGTCCTTGCCTGCCACGATGCGGACGTTGGGAATGGATTCCCGGTCCTCGTAGAGGGCCTTGACCGCGGCGATGATGTAGTCCATGTGCTCCTGGTTGAACATGCTCCGGTTGATGGCGAAGCGGACCACGTTACAGACCTCCTCCTGCTGCTCGGGGGTCTTGAGGTCGTACTCCATGGAGTAGTCGCCCAGCTCCGCGGTGCGGATGCCGTAGCGGCGGATCAGCTCGATGGAGAAGCCCTGACCGGCGAACTTCAGATGGTCGCGCTTGTTGTCGAAGAACTCGGTCATGTTGATGTAGACGCCGTGGCCGCCCGCAGGGAGGATGACGCCCTTGACGCCGGCCTTGTAGAAGCCCTGGGCCAGGTATTCGCACTGCTGCACGCGGGCTTCCTGATAGTTGAAGTTGCACTCCTCATAGAGACCGGCAGCCAGGGCCATAATGTCGCGGCCGGACATGCCGCCGTAGGAGTCGTTGCCGTAGCAGGAGATCTGCTTGACCTTCAGCAGCACGCCCACGTCGGTCTTGACGGAGCCGTCGGGGTTGAAGTCGGAGAACTTGCGCCAGAAGCGGCCCTTGTCCCGGAAGGCCAGCATACCGCCCATGTTGGCGTGGCCGTTCTTCTTGGCGGACATGGTGAAGCCGTCGCAGTAGGAGAACATCTCGGTGGCGATCTCCGCAATGGACTTGTCGGCATAGCCCTCCTCGTTGACCTTGATGAAGTAGCAGTTCTCCGCCCAGCGGGCCACGTCGAACATGAAGGGGATGTCGTACTTCTCGGCGATCTTGGCTGTCTCCCGGATGGACTTCATGGAGACGGCCTGGCCGCAGACGGTGTTGTTGGTGATGGTGGTGTAGATCAGCGGGACGTTCTCGGGGCCAACGCTCTCGATGAGCTCCACTAACTTCTTCACGTCCATGTCGCCCTTGAAGGGGTTCTTCTCGTACTTGCCGCCCTCGGGGACCTCGTAGAGCAGCTCCTTGTTGTAGAGGTTGCGGGGGATGGAGCCCATCTGCTTGATGTTGCCCTCGGTGGTGTCGAAGTGGCCGTTGGAGGGAATGGTGAAGACCTTGCCGGGGTGACGGGCGCCCATGATCTTCTTGACCATCTCAAAGAGCACGGATTCCGCCGCTCTGCCCTGCTGGATCAGGAAGGTGTTGGGCCGCTCCAGCTGAGCGGCGCCGCCGTTGAAGAAGCCGCCCTCGTACTCGCAGAGGTAGAGCTCGTTCATCATCTTCTCGATGTCCTTGCAGTCGGTGCGGATGAGGTCGATGGACTTCTTCCAGTTCTTCTCGCCGCCGCGCTCAAAGATGTCGCGGAAGGCGTCCAGAAGGACGTAATAGCCCTTGTTCCGGCCATAGGACTCGTCGCCCAGGAACATCGCGGACCACTGCTGGTCGGTCATCGCGGTGGTGCCGGAGTCGGAGAGCATATCAATGGTCAGCATTCCGGCGGGAAACGCGAATTCATTGTAGTGGGTAGCCTTCAGGGCCCGCTCCCGCTGCTCCACGGTGACTTCGGGGATGTTGCGGGTCACATAGGTAAAGCTGCGGGGGGTCTTCACAGGAAGGGGGTATTCTATAGACATGTCTGGTTCCTCCATGAGGTAATAAGTAATAAGTAAGAAGTAAGAAGTGGCAGGTAAGAAGTAAGAAGTAATCGTTGATAGGCAGCAATTCTTACTTCTTACTTTTTCCTTCTTACTTATCCAGCGGCTTCAGGCCGTAGGACTCGGCCAGCTTCTTAAAGGCAGGCAGGGAGCGCTGGATCATCGCGGGGCTGACGCAGGTGCTGAACCGGGAGAAGCCGGGGCAGCCGAAGCCGTCGCAGGGGACGGTCAGGATGTTCAGCGCTTTGGCCCGGTCAGAGAAGCCCTCGGAGTTGCCGTCGGGGGCCTCCACCATCATGTAGAAAGCGCCCTGGGGCTTGACACAGCGGAAGCCCAGCTTGGTAAGCTCCGTATACAGAGTGATCCGGTTGTGGTCGTAGGTCTCCAGGTCGGGGCGCAGCTCCGTGCAGCGGGCCACAAGGCGCTGCCACAGGGAGGGGGCGCAGACGTGGCCGATGGCCCGGGCCGCACCGGCAATGGCAGCATAGAGGTTCTTGCTGTCGGCACAGCAGTCGGGCACGCAGACGTAGCCGATACGCTCACCGGGCATGGACAGGATCTTGGAGTAGGAGTAGCAGATGACGGTGTTGGGATAGATGGTGGGGATGTAGGGGGCGTCCAGCCCGTCATAGGTCAGCTCCCGGTAGGGCTCGTCGGACAGGACGTAGATGGGATGGCCGATCTCCTCGCCCTTGCGGGTCAGCAGCTCGCCGAGCTTTTGCAGGGTCTCCACGGAATAGATCACGCCGGAGGGGTTGTTGGGCGAGTTGACGATGACGGCCTGAGTGTTCTGGTTGATGCGCTTCTCCAGCTCGTCAAACCGGATCTGGAAGTTCACGGTGTCGGGCGGGACTACCACGCACTTGGCGCCGGTGGAGGCGCAGTAGGCGGGGTACTCGGAGAAATAGGGAGCGATCAGGATAAACTCCGCATCCTCCACAGCCAGGGCCTGCATACAGGAGGTCATGGCGGGGGCGGCGCCGCAGGTGAAGAAGATGTTCTCGGGGCGGATCTGGTCCTTGGCCCGCTTGGTCAGGTCGGCGGCAATGGCTTCCCGGGCCTCAGCGCAGCCGCCGGCGGGCGTGTACCCGTGCAGGGCAATGGGGTCCATTTCCAGCAGCTCGCGGACCGTATCGGCCACCTTTTTCGGCGCGGGGACGGAGGGGTTTCCGATGGAGAAGTCGAAGACGTTTTCCTTGCCGACAATGGCGGCCTGCTCCATGCCGTACTCAAACAGTACGCGGATCTTGCTCTTGGCAACACCCATCTTGCGGTATTTTTCTACTACCATTCGTTATTCCTTCCTTTCCGGTAAATGATAGACGTTCGGTTTTTCCTGGCCGGTGAGAATGCGCAGACCGCCCTGGGCCAGCGCCTCCATTTCGTTTTCGCCGGGGATGACCACCACGGGAGCCAGGAAGCCCACGTAGTCCCGGATGCGCTCGGTCAGCAGCTTGGAGTAGGCCAGGCCGCCGGTGAGGATGATAGCGTCGCACTTGCCCTTCAGGGCGACGGACAGAAGGCCAATGGTTTTGGCAATTTGATAGGCCTGGGCCTGATAGATCTGGTCCGCCTTCTCGTCGCCGTTTTGGATCATCTTCTCGATTTCCCGGGCGTCGCTGGTGCCCAGGTAGGCGTACATGCCGCCCTTGCCGCGGATCTTCCTGTCCATCTCTGCCTTGGTGTACTTGCCGGAGTAGCAGAGCTTCACCAAGGCCAGGGACGGGAAGCAGCCCGCCCGCTCCGGGGAGAACTGCCCGTCGTCGTCCCCCACGGAGTCGATCATGACGCCGTGCGCATGGACGCTGGCGGAGGTGCCGCCGCCCAGGTGGAAGACGATGAGATTCAGGTCCTCGTACTTTTTGCCGATGGACGCTGCGTAGCGGATGGCCTGGGCGTGACTGTTCAGCACGTGGCTGAAGGAGGCCCGCCGGATCTCCGGCATACCGGTGATTTGGGCCACGGGGCTGAGCTCGCCGGAGGTCACGGCGTCGTAGATGTAGGCCGGGATGCCATACTCGTCGGCAATGGCCTTCGCCAACAGGCCGCCTAAGTTGGAGGCGTGGGGCTGGCTGTATTCGTGGTTCACCAGGGCCTCGCAGAGCTCGTCGTTGACGGCGTAGCCGCCCATTTTGAGCCCGAAGACCAGACCGCCGCGGCCCATCACGCAGGAAAGCTCCTCCCCCCTGACGTTGTTTTGCGCCAGGAATTCCTTGATGAGGCCGAGCCGGTAGGGCACCTGGTCGCCAATCTTCTCAAATTGGAGAAGCTGCTCGGGCTTATGCTCGATGGAGGATTGCAGAAGCTTTTTGTCCCCGTCATAGACCGCCAGCTTCGTGCTGGTGGAGCCGGGATTGATGATGAGCTGTAAGTAAGACATGTTCCCTCCCGTGCCTTACCGGCAAATCGCCGCGCAGGCCATCAGGGAGTAGTATTTCTCCTCAAAGCTGGCGCTGCGGGAGTTCAGGGCGATGGGGCACTTGGCGCCAGTGACGACGCCCACCATCCGGGCCCCGGCGTAGAGCAGCAGGCCCTTGACAAAGATGTTGCCCACGGCCATATAGGGCACCAGCAGGATGTCGGTGTTGCCGCTGACGGGGCTGTCGTATTTCTTGATCTCGCAGGAGGCCTTGTCCATTGCCAGGTCCAGGGAGATGGGGCCCTCCACGTAGCAGTCCCCGAAGTCCCCCGCGGCGGCGGCCTCTTTCAGAGCGGCCGCGTCCACGGTCTCGATAATCTTGGGGCTGACGGTCTCGGCGGCGCAGACAGCGGCCACCAGAGGCCGCTCGTAGCCCATCGCTCGGAAGGCCTCCACGGCGTTGCGGAGGATGCCCTTCTTCTGCTCCAGGTCGGGATGGGGCACCATGCCGCCGTCGGCCACGCCCAGCAGCTTGTGGTAGCCGGGGATCTCGATAAAGGCGGTGTGGGAGATGATGCCGCCGGTGCCGATGCCGGTCTGCTTGTTGACCACGGCCTTGAGGATGGTGGAGGTCTGCATATAGCCCTTCTGGAGGAAGTCGGCCTTGTCCTCGCGGATCAGCTCCACGGCGATGCGGGCGGCCTCCTCGTCGGTCTCGGCGTCCACAATGGCCGCGGGGTCTATCTCATGCCCCAACTCCCGACCGATGCGGAGGATCTCTTCCCGGTGTCCCACTAAGATGTATTTGAGAATGCCCTCGGAGGCCGCGTGAAGCACGGCCTCTAAGGTGTGCGCGTCATGGGCGCAGGCCACGGCGACGGTTTTGGGTTCCCCCGCGCCGACCAGCTCCCGCAGCGCCTTGAAATCTTTCAGCATAGCCGCTCCTCTCAGGCCTTTACGGCGTCGTGACCGGCGCGGTAGGCGTTCAGGTTCAGCTCCTTGAATCTGGGAGGAACGGTCTCAGCGATGACCTGCTCCCAGTCCACCACATCGTCCATGCCAAGGGCCTTGACCATGGAGCCGAAGAGGACGATGTTCATGCACTTGGCGGAGCCTAAGCTCTCGGCGATCTCACCGGCCTTGAGCACGTGGCAGGTGAAGTGCTGCTCCATCGCTTCCAGACAGCCCTCGGGATACTGGGCCAGACCGGCCGCGATGCTGGAGGAGGCCATTTCATAGTCGTTGATGACGGCAATGCCGTCGGGCTTCAGATATTCGGCGTAGCGAACGGCCTCCATCTTCTCGAAGGCCACGATGATGTCCGCGGCGCCCTTGCCGATGACGGGAGAGTTGACCTTCTCGCCCCAGTGGACCTGGGTGGAGACGGAGCCGCCGCGCTGGCTCATGCCGTGGACCTCGGACATTTTCACGTCAAAACCGGCCTTCATCAGACCATTGACCAGGACCTTTGCTGTGAGGATGGCGCCCTGACCGCCGACGCCTACCAAAAGAGCACTTTTCGTTTTCGTCATGGCTTACTTCTCCTCTCTCGAAATGGCCTTCATCGGGCAGACCTGGGCGCAGACGGTGCAGCCTACGCACTGGTTGCGGTCGATCTTGGCCTTCTTGTTTTCCACCAGGACGGCGGGGCAGCCCACGCCCAGGCAGCGCTTGCAGCCGATGCACTTGTCCGTATCCACCACGCACTTGCCGATGTCGTGCTTGATGCGCTTGATGAGCAGGCAGGGACGGCGGGCGATGATGGCGGCGGGGACCTCGGAGGCCAGAGCGTCCTGAACGGCCTGCTCCATGGCCTTCAGATCCTGCGGGTCCACGATGATGACCTTCTTGTAGCCGTAGGCCGTGAGGATGTCCTCGATTTTCAGCGCCTCGGCGATCTCCCCCTGGAGGTTGAAGCCGGTGCCGGGGTTGTCCTGGTGGCCGGTCATGCCGGTGATGGAGTTGTCCAGCACCACGGGGATCAGATTGCCCTTGTTGTAGATGATCTCGGCGGCGCCGGTCATGCCGCTGTGGAAGAAGGTGGAGTCGCCTAAGACGCCAAAGACCTTCTTGTCGGTGACGCCAGCGGCCTCAAAGGCTTTCGCCATACCCATTGCCACGGAGAAGCCGCCGCCCATGCAGACTACGCTGTCCAGGGCGTTCAGGGGGGCGGAGCCGCCTAAGGTGTAGCAGCCGATGTCGCCCGCAATCACGAAGTCCTTGTGCTTGGACATGGTGTAGAAGAAGCCTCTGTGGGGACAGCCGGGGCAGAGGGCGGGGGGCCGGGAAACGGCCTGCACGCCCACGTCGGTAACGGGGGCAGCCTCGCCGAAGACGCGCTCCTTGACGATTTGGGGATTGAGCTCATACATGTTGCCGATGAGCTCCTTGCCCACGCAGGGGATCCCGGCGGCCTTGATCTGGTCCTCCATGAAGCCGTCCAGCTCCTCCACGACGTAGAGCTTCTCCACCTTGGAAGCGAAGTCCCGGATCAGCTCCATGGGCATGGGGTTGGTCAGGCCAAGCTTCAGGAAGGAGCTGCCCTCGGGGAAGGCGTCCTTGGCATAGTAGTAGGCAATGGAGGCGGTGACAACGCCGATCTTGCCGTCGCCCAGCTCCACCTTGTTCAGGGGGCTCTTGGAGCCGTACTCCTCTAACTTTTTGAGGTTCTCCTCCAGCTTGGGGTGGTTGCGGTAGGCATTGGCAGGGGCGGAGATGTACTTGCGGGTGTTGCGCTGATAGGCCGGGACCTCCCGCTCCTCGCGCTCGCCGAAGGCGACGAGGCTCTTGGAGTGGGCCACGCGGGTGGTGGTCCGGAAGAGGACGGGCATATCGAACTGCTCAGAGATCTCATAGGCAGCCTTCAGGAAGTCCAGGCACTCCTGGGAATCGGAGGGCTCCACCATAGCGATCTTGGCGGACTTGGCGTAGTAGCGGTTGTCCTGCTCGTTCTGGGAGGAGTGCATACTGGGGTCGTCGGCGGAGACGATGACGAAGCCGCCGCTGACGCCGTTGTAGGCCGCGGTGAAAATGGGGTCCGCGGCGACGTTGACGCCCACGTGCTTCATGGCGCAGAGGCTGCGCACGCCCGCGATGCTGGCGCCGTAGGCGACCTCCGTCGCCACCTTTTCATTGGGCGCCCACTCGCAGTAGAGGGAATCCTTGTATTTGGGCAGGTTCTCGAAGATCTCCGTGCTGGGGGTGCCGGGGTAGGCCGAGCATACCTTGACGCCGGCCTCGTAGGCTCCTCTGGCAATGGCTTCATTGCCGGAAAGCAGTTGTCGAGCCAATATCATGACCACCTTTCAGAAATAATTCCGGTTTTGTCTATACCAAACAAAATTATTATAAAATAATACTTGCAAACTGTAAAGAATAAACTTATAATAACAGTATTAGATTTACTTATTTTTATAGCCCGAATCTGAACACCAGAGGTTTTGCTTATGACCATTCAACAAGTGCTCTACGTATTGGAGATCGCCTCCCGCAGCAGCGTCTCCCAGGCTGCTCAGAAGCTCTATCTCTCCCAGTCCGCCCTTTCCCAGCAGCTCCGCCGTCTGGAGGAGGAGCTGGGCTACGCCCTCTTCTCCCGCACCGCCAACGGCCTCCAGCTCACCCCGGAGGGGCAGCGCTTCTGCGAGCAGGCGGAGCCCGTGGCGGACCGGTGGGCCGAATTCTGCAAGGCCATCCAGAAAAAGGAGAAATCCCAGCAGATCCGCCTGCGCTTAGGAGTTGGCTCCCGGGTCTACTCCAACAACCTGTTCCCAAAGATTGCCGCCTACTTCCAGTCGAAGCCCGAAATCGAAGTCACCTTCGTCACGGAGGCGGGCCGGGATATGGCGGACGCCCTGCGCAAGGGCGAGCTGGACCTGGCCCTGGACCGGCTGCCCCTGGACGACCCCCAGCCCAAATCCGCCGAGCTCTCGGCGACCCCCCTGATTCGGGAGCGGCAGTGCGTGCTGCTGAGCCCGACGGACCCCCGGGCGGGCTACAATTCCCTGGCCTTTCGAGACCTCCAGAACTGCACCATGATCTCCGGCCTGGAGGATTCCGCCGAGGACCGCATCATGAAAAACGCCCTGCGGAAATACCACATCAGCATCAAGCGGGTCTACCGGACCGACGGCATCGACACCAGTATGCAGCTGGTCCGGGACGGCATGGGCATCGCCATGGGCCCGGCCTCCTTTGCCGACTACTTCCACGTGAAGGCCGTGCCCCTGGAGCCGGAGACCTGGATCAGCCTCCAGTTCATCTGTCTGCAATCCAGCCTCAAGCGCCCGGTCATTCAGCGCTTCCGGGACTATCTGCTCTCCCTCTGCGACCCGGTGAACGAGAGCGTTTTCCCTTGACAAAGCTGTACAAAAGTGCATAATGATATATAGGATGAATCGTTAAAAACGACAATTATCATCCAGGGAGGTACGTATGATTTTCCAAATCACGAATCTATGGCAGATTTTAGGCTGGTGCCTGGTGTTTGCCGGGCTCATCATTCTCAATGAGCTGGGCAGAAAGACCAAAACCGGCGGCATGATCATCTTTGTCATCATCCCCGTCGCCCTCACCATCTACTTCGTCCTGGCCCACCTGGGGCTCTTCGGCGGCAAGGACAACCCCACCGTCGCCTACATGGACGGCTGGTTCCACTACTTCAAGCTCTACGCCGCCGACGTGGGCTGCGTGGGCTTCATGATGATCAAGTATCAGTGGGGCCTTGGCAAGAAAAAGTGGTTCAAGTGGTATCCCTGGTTCATCGTGGCGGCCAACATCATGATCGCCAACGTCTCCGACATGGAATCCGCCCTGGCCGCCTTCAAGATCTCCGGCAACCTCACCGGCGCCTGGTGGGCCTCCAACGAGGGCGTCTTCCTCTACGGCGGCTGGTGGAACGTGCTGAACGCCCTGGCGGGCCTCATCAACATCTTCTGCATGACCGGCTGCGTCAAGCTCTACAGCTCCAAGGACCGCAACAAGTCCGACATGATCTGGCCTGACATGACCATCTGGTTCATCGTGGCCTACGACATCTGGAACTTTGAGTACACCTATCTGAATCTCCCCACCCACGCCTGGTACTGCGGCTTTGCCCTGCTGCTGGCTCCCACCATTGCCAACGCCCTGTGGAACAAGGGCGCCTGGATCCAGAACCGGGCCAACACCCTTGCCATCTGGTGCATGTGGGCCCAGGTGGTGCCCCTGTTCCAGCTGAAGGGACGCTTTGCCGCCGTGCTGCCCAGCGTCTACGGCGGGGCCACTGCCAACGGCGTCACCACCATGGACCTCTATGAGCGGGCCATCGCCCTGTTCAATGCCGGGGAGGGCAAGACTGCCGCAGCTGGGAGAGCCATCGCGGACCTGGGCATCACCGCAGACCCGCGAATGCAGGGCTTCATATCGGTGCTGGCCCTGGGCGTCAACCTGCTCTGTATGGCCGTCATCATCAAGCGGGCCATCCTGCTGAAGAAGAACCCCTACTCCAACCCGGTCTTTGAAGGCACCAAGGACTACGAGGAGGCTATGGCAAGAGCCGCCGTCTGATCCTGCAAACCTTGTAGGGGGCGGCGTGGGCGCCGGCCCCTACGGAATACGAAATTGTAAAAAGTAAGAAGTTAAGGACGCCGCTCTGTTTCATAGGATGCACAGCGGCGTCCGTTTTACAGTCAGAAATGGATGCTGCCATGGATTACCGTATCATAGATGTCAAAGAACAGGTTTTGGAAGAAAACGACCGCATTGCGGCTGAGACTCGGGCCGCGCTGGCCCGTTCCGGCGCGTATCTGGTGAACCTCATGGGCTCCCCCGGCGCGGGGAAGACCTCGGTGCTGCTGCGGCTGCTGGCCCTTCTGGGCCGGGAGTACCGCGTCGGCGTCCTGGAGGCCGACGTGGACTCCGACGTGGACGCTGCCGCCGTGGCCGCCGCCGGGGCAAAGGTCGTCCAGCTCCACACCGGCGGCCTGTGCCACATGGACGCGGCGATGACAAGACAAGGCCTCGACGCCCTCGGCGCAGAGCTTCTTGACCTTGTGATCCTTGAAAACGTCGGCAACCTGGTCTGCCCCGCGGAGTTCGACGTGGGCGCGGACCTGCGGATGATGATCCTCTCCGTCCCCGAGGGAGACGACAAGCCCCTGAAATATCCCCTGATGTTCCAGGTCAGCGACGTGATGCTGGTGAACAAGATCGACGCCGCGCCGGTCTTCGACTTCGACTTTGAGGCCGCAAAGGCCCGGGCTCTGGCCCTGAATCCGAACATTGCGATTTTCCCCATCTCCGCGAAAACCGGCGAGGGCTTTGAAGCGCTGGCCGCCTACCTGCGGGAGCGGCTGGCAAGCGACAAGCACGTATGGGGCGGCGCCCACGACGCCCCGTCCCAGCCAAACAGCCAGGAAAACGGGCCGTCGAAGGCGTCGGCCCCTACAACAGATCGGGGGTGCGGCAATTGATCACCATCACGCTGAACGAAACCGTCACCGCCTCCAACGACCGGGACGCCGAGGTCCTGCGGTCCAGGCTGCGGGCCGCGGGCTGCCTGCTGGTGAACGTCATGAGCAGCGCGGGCTCCGGCAAGACCACCCTCCTCTCCCGGCTGATCCGGGACCTGGGGGAGCTCCGCATCGGCGTCATGGAGGCCGACATCGAATCCGACGTGGACGCCAGGCGTATCGAAGCCTTAGGCGCCCGCGCCATCCAGGTCCACACCTCCGGCATGTGCCACATGGACGCCGGGATGACCGCAGCAGCAATTGAAGCCCTGGATGCTCTGCCAGCACCTATACCTCCCCTGCTCGCAGGGGAGGGGGACCGCCGCACAAGCGGCGGTGGAGGGGTCGTCCCCCATTCCGAAGCCCTTGCAGCTGGGGTCGTCCCCCATTCTGAAGCCGTTGCAGCTGGGGTCGTTCCCTGCGACCTGATATTCTTGGAGAACGTCGGCAACCTGATCTGCCCCGCTGAGTACGACACCGGCGCGGGATTGAACCTGATGCTCCTCTCCGTCCCCGAGGGAGACGACAAGCCCCTGAAATACCCCCTGATGTTCCAAAAGAGCGACGCCCTGGTAATCACAAAAATCGACGCGCTCCCCTTCTTTGATTTTGACCTGACCAAATGTATCGAACGCGCACACAGGCTCAATCCAACCATTCAGATCTTCCCCGTCAGCGCCAAGACCGGCGAGGGGATGCCCGCCTTGGAACGCTGGTTGTCCGAACAGCTCAATGACTGGCGCCCCCGCCCGTAGGGGCGCTCATTGAGCGCCCGGTCCGCCGCAGGCGGACAATTTGCCGCAGGCAAATCCAGCGCGGCAGCAGGACGGGAGCGGGTTGTATCGTTTGCTGACGCAAACGATTGTTTGCTCCGCAAACCGGGCGGCTCACCCTGCGGGTAAGAGCCGCACCCTACAAGCGATACCTTGATGCCTGATGTCTCGTCCGTGCGGGGAAATGCGGACGGCTGAGAGCCGTCCCTACAGGCGGGATAGCCTTCGCCCTGGGGGAAGGTGGCATCGGGCGTCACCCGCAAGCCCGATGACGGATGAGGGACGTCCATGCGGGAAATGCGGACGGCTGAGAGCCGTCCCTACAGGCGGGTCTGTTGCCTGTTTCCTGTTGCCCGTTGCCTGTTTCCCGTTACCCGTTGCCTGTTGCCCGTTGCCTGTTGCCTGTTGCCTGATCCAAAAAACCCATTCTGACCCGAACATAAAGGAGTGTCCGAAATGGAAGACCAAAAGAATCGTCTGACCAACGAGCGGGACTTCCGGCAGGACCCCAAATTACAAGCCTGCCGACCCGGAGAAGGCCAAGCTCATTCTGAAGCTGGGCATGATGATCACCGATCGCTATCTGGTGAAGTACACCCGGAGCATGAAGTACGACGACCCGGAATACTGGGCCCTGGACGCCGTGCTGACCAAGGAGGAAGCTAAATTCCTGCTCTCCTTCAAGAAGACCCGCGTCCCCTATTCCCCGGAGCAGCTCGCCAAAATGAACAACATGAGCGTGGAAGAGACCCAAAAGATGATTGACCGCCTCTGCTGGATCGGCATGGTGGAGATGACCCGGGAGGGCCCCGAGAAGACGAAGCACTACAATGTCCCCATTTTCGTCCCCGGCTCCGCGGAGTTCATGATGATGAACGACAAGCTGACGGACGAGCATCCCCAGCTCGCCACCTTCTTCAACCTCATGACCCAGATGCCCTTAGAGGGCGTGACCCCCATGATCCCCCTGGGCGGCGCGGGCGTCGGTATGCACGTCATCCCTGTGGAGAAGGCCATCGAGCACGAGAGCCAATCCGTCTCTGTGGAGCACATCTCCCATTGGCTCAATAAGTACGACAAGTACTCCGTGGGCCAGTGCACCTGCCGCAAGCAGCAGACCATGCGGGGCGAGGGCTCCGGCGAGATCAACGGCGAGTTCTGCATGGGCGTGGGCGATATGGCCGAGTACTGCGTGGACCGGGGCGTGGGCCGCTACATCAGCTACGAGGAGGCCCTGGAGATTTTGGAGCGCTCCGAGCGCCACGGCTTTGTCCACCAGATCACCAACATCGACGGCGAGGACAAGATCGTCGCCATCTGCAACTGCGCCCCCGGCGTCTGCAACGCCATCCGCACCTCCCAGCTCTATAACACCCCCAACATGTCCCGCTCCGCCTACCGGGCCCATGTGGAGACCGAAAAGTGCGTGGCCTGCGGCAAGTGCGTGGAGGTCTGCCCCGTGGGAGCGGCCAAGCTGGGTCAGAAGCTCTGCACGAAACACGGACCGGTGGAGTACCCGGTGACGGAGCTCCCCGACGCGAAAAAGTGGACCGCCGACAACTGGAACCCCAACTACCGCAACGACGCGAAGCTCAACTGCTACGACAGCGGCACCGCCCCCTGCAAGACCGCCTGCCCCGCCCATATCGCCGTTCAGGGCTACCTGAAAATGGCAAAGGAGGGCCGGTATCTGGAGGCTCTGAAGCTCATCAAGCAGGACAATCCCCTGCCCGCGGTTTGCGGCGCGGTCTGCAACCGCCGCTGTGAGGACGCCTGCACCCGGGGCACCGTGGACGAGCCCATCGCCATCGACGAGGTGAAAAAGTTCGTCTCCGCCCTGGAGCTGAAGCAGGAGCAGCGCTTTGTCCCTGTCTGCGAGAAGGACGACGGCGGCATGTGGGGCCCGGATTACAAGATGGCTGTCATCGGCGCGGGCCCGGCGGGCCTGAGCTGCGCCTACTATCTGCGGACCCGCGGCTACGATGTCACGGTCTTTGAGAAGGACCCCCAGCCCGGCGGTATGCTCCAGTACGGCATCCCCAGCTTCCGCCTGGAAAAGGACGTGCTGGCCGCGGAGATCGCCGTACTGCGGCAGATGGGCGTGGAGTTCCGCTGCAATGTCGAAGTTGGCAAGGACGTGACCCTGGCCCAGCTCAAGGCGCAGGGCTACAAGGCCTTCTACCTCGCCATCGGCCTCCAGGGCGGACGTAAGGCCGGGGTCCCCGGCGAGGATGCCGAGGGCGTGGAATCCGGCATTGCCTTCCTGAACCGGGTCAACCGGGACCACAGCATCCGCCTGAGCGGCGACGTAGTGGTCGTTGGCGGCGGCAACGTGGCCGTGGACGTGGCCCGGACTGCTGCCCGGACCACCGGCGGCCAGGTGACGATGCTCTGTCTGGAAAGCGAAGCGGAAATGCCCGCCGCCAAAGACGAGGTGGAGGAGGCGAAGGAGGAGGGCATCGCCGTGATGAACGGCTGGGGCCCCAAGGAGGTGCTGACCAGCGGTGGAAAGGTCATCGGCATCGTCTTCAAGCGCTGCACCTCGGTCTATGACGCGGAGCACCGCTTCTCCCCCACTTACGACGAGAACGACACCATCACCCTCCCCTGCTCCACGGTGCTCCAGGCCATCGGCCAGAGCGCGGTCTGGGGCAAGCTGCTGGAGGGCACCAAGGTGGAGCTCAACCGCAACGGCACTGTGGTCCACAACCCTGTCACCTTTGAGACCGGCGAGCCGGGCATCTTTGTGGGCGGCGACATCGGCCACGGGGCCCGCTTCGCCATTGACGCCATTGCAGACGGCAAGAAGGGCTGCGAATCCATGCACCGCTACGTCCACCCCGGCCAGAGCCAGACCATCGCCCGAGACCTGCGGGAGTTCAAGGAGCTGGACAAGGGCGACGTGCTCATCGACCCGGAGGGCTTCGATTCGGCCAAGCGCCAGGTCCCCGGCAAGAAGGACGGCAACCCCAGAGGCACCTTCGGCGACGTGCGGCTGACCTTCACCGAGGAGCAGGTCAAGACCGAGGCCTCCCGCTGCCTGAGCTGCGGCGCCTCCGTGGTGGACCTGAACCGCTGCATCGGCTGCGGCCTGTGCACCACCCGCTGCGAATTCGACGCCATCCACCTGCGCCGCGACCTCCCCGACGCCTCCAACATGATACGCTGCGAGGACAAAATGGGCGTGGTGGCGAAGTACGCCGCCAAGCGGGAATTCAACATCCTGTTCGGGAAGAAGAAATGAGGGAATAGTCACCAGTCATCAGTCACTAGTCACTAGTCACTGGTGACTGGTCACTGGTCACTTTTCACTGGTCACTATCCACCGGAGGTTCAACTATGCATGAAATGGGTATCGTTCTGCATTTGGCCAAGACCTTGGACGAAACGGCAAAAGAGCATAATCTGACCGCCATCGGCAAGGTGGTCCTCCAGGTGGGGGAGGTCTCCGGTATCATGACAGAGCTCTTCACCGACGCCTGGGACTATTTCAAAGTCCGCCACACCATCCTGAAGGACAGCGAGCTGGTACTGGAGACCCTGCCCGCCGTGACCTGGTGCGACGCCTGCAAACAGACTTATGAGACCGTCAAATACGGAAAGGAATGCCCCTACTGCCACTCCGGCGAGACCTGGCTAATCCAGGGAAACGAGTGCATCATCAAGGAAATCGAAGCGGAATAACGCAAAAAACCAATCATACAACGCTCCGTCACGGCATCACCGCGGCGGAGCGTTTCTGATTGACGGTTACAAAAGCGGTTACAAAACCAGGTAACAAACGTTTTTAACATTTTATTTAATACACAAAAAAAGTTTATACCCTTTGTAACTTGTTTTTGTAACCATGTTTGTAACCAAATATGCGTGAAATTCATATTAATATTCAAAAACAGTTCCTGTTTCACTTGATAAATAAACCCGCACCCGCGGAGGAGAACAATGCGTTCCTCCACGGGTGCGGTTACGTTTTTGTATCTCTGTAAGGAAAGGACGGGGGACAGCGGACAAGCAATGCTTGTCCCTACAGGCGGGTCTGTTGTCTGTTGCCCGTTGCCTGTTGCCTTGTCCATGTGGGGGACGGCGGACGGCTGAGAACCGTCCCTACAGCCTTGTCCGTTCGGGGGATGGCGGACGGCTGAGAGCCGCCCCTACAGGCGGGTCTGTTGCCTGTTACCTGTTGCCTGTTGCCTCATCCAAACAAGGAACGGCGGGCGCCCAATGAGCGCCCCTACGGTGTTACCTTTTACTTCTTACCTCTTACTTCTTAACTGCTCCGGGCGAGGGACGGCGGACAAGCAATGCTTGTCCCTACAGGCGGGTCTGTTGCCTGTTGCCCGTTGCCTCATCCAAACAAGGAACAGCGGGCGCCCAATGAGCGCCCCTACGGTGTTACCTTTTACTTCTTACCGCTTACTTCTTAACTGCTCCGGGCGAGGGACGGCGGACAAGCAATGCTTGTCCCTACAGGCGGGTCTGTTGCCTGTTGCCCGTTGCCTCATCCAAACAAGGAACAGCGGGCGCCCAATGA
>JAFRPC010000023.1 GCA_017429325.1 Oscillospiraceae bacterium
GGCGGCGCCCAGGGCCAGGCCACCGACATTGCGATCCAGGCCCGCCGCATCCAGAGCATGAAGCAGAAGCTCAACGCCATTCTTGCCGCCAACACCGGCAAGCCCATCGAGCAGATCGCCGCCGACACCGAGCGCGACAACTTCATGACCGCTCAGGAGGCCCTGGACTACGGCATCATCGACAAGGTGATTGACCACCGCTGATACCTCCCCTGCTTGCAGGGGAGGGGGACCGCCCGCGAGGGCGGTGGAGGGGTGCCCCCGACGACCAACCCCATCAGCCCCTTTTGGAAAGGAGGGCATTTCATGCCCAGTGATAAAGGCATCCGCTGCTCCTTCTGCGGCAAGCGGCAGGAGCAGGTCAAGCGTATGATGTCCGGCCCCAACAACGTCTATATCTGCAACGAGTGCGTGGACCTCTGCAACAGCCTCATCCGGGAGGACCTGTACGAATCCGGCGCCCGCTTTGACCATGACCCCGAGAAGCTCCCCACCCCCAAGGAGATCAAGGAGTACATGGACAACTATATCATCGGCCAGGAGGAGGCGAAGATCTCCCTCTCCGTGGCGGTGTACAACCACTACAAGCGCATCTACTTCGGCGAGGACGCCGATGTGGAGATGCAGAAGAGCAACATCCTGCTGATCGGTCCCACGGGCTCCGGCAAGACCCTCTTTGCCCAGACCCTTGCCAAGATCCTGGACGTTCCCTTTGCCATCGCCGACGCCACCACCCTCACCGAGGCCGGCTACGTGGGCGAGGACGTGGAGAACATCCTGCTGCGGCTCATCCAGGCCGCGGACTACGATGTGGAGCGGGCCGAGCAGGGCATCATCTACATCGACGAGGTGGATAAGATCGCCCGCAAGAGCGAGAACACCTCCATCACCCGGGACGTCTCCGGCGAAGGCGTGCAGCAGGCCCTTTTGAAGATCGTGGAGGGCACCGTTGCCAACGTGCCGCCCCAGGGCGGACGCAAGCACCCCCAGCAGGAGTTCATTCAAATCGACACCTCCAAGATCCTCTTCATCTGCGGCGGCGCCTTCGATGGCCTCGACAAGATCATCGAGCGCCGGGTGGACCGGAGCGCTTTGGGCTTCGGCTCTGAGCTTTCCAGCAAAAAGGACCGCAAGGTCGGCGAACTGTTCCGGCAGGTGCAGCCCCACGACCTGCTGAAGTTCGGCATCATCCCCGAGCTGGTGGGCCGTCTGCCCGTCATCACCGGCCTGCACGACCTGAGCACCGAGGACCTGGTGCGCATCCTGACCGAGCCCAAAAACGCCCTCTGCAAGCAGTACAAGCAGATGCTGTCCTATGACGGCGTCGAGCTGGACTTCACGCCCGAGGCCCTGACCGCCGTGGCGGAGCTGGCCGTAGAGCGCAAGATCGGCGCCCGCGGCCTGCGGGCCGTCATGGAGGGCATTTTGACGCCTCTGATGTATGAGATCCCCTCCGACAAGACCATCACCAAGGTCACGATCACGGAGGATTCCGTCCGGGGCACCGCAACGCCCACCATCGACAGAGGGGAACGCAAGCGTATTTCCGCTCCCTGATACTCTATGCAAGACTGTTCTGGCGCAAAAAGGGAGCGTCTCTCCCTTTTTGCGCCGTTTCACTCCTAAAAGGAGGTATTACAATGGAAGAAAGAATTGAGTACGAACAATTGCCCGTCATCGCCCTGCGGGGTCTCGTGGCCTTTCCCCACGTTACCATGCACTTTGAGGCGGGCCGGGAGAAATCCCTCCGGGCCATCGAAAAGGCTATGAAGACGGACCAGCGGGTCCTGCTGCTGCCCCAGCGCTCCCTGCTGGACGACGACCCGGATTTTGAAAAACTGAATATGATCGGCACCGTGGCCCAGATCCGCCAAATCGTCCGGGTCCCCGGCGAGGCCGCCCGCCTCTTAGTGACGGGACAGCACCGCGCCCGGGTCGTCACGGCCCTGCGGACCGAACCATACCTCTGCGCCCGGGTGGCGACCCTGCCCGACGAGGAGTACCAGCTCACGCCTCGGGTGGAGGCCATGATGCGCTCCGCCTGCCGACTCTTTGAGGAGTTCATGGAGACGAGCCAGCGCAGCCTCCACGAGGAGATGCTGCGGATGCTGGCCTCCAAGGACCCCGGCGAGGTCAGCGACATCGCCGCCCAGGCCGCCGCCTTCCGCTTCGAGGACAAGCTTTCCCTGCTCAACCAGCCCCATCCGGTCAAGCGCCTGTACCGCTGCAACAAGCTCATGAACCACGAGCTGGACGTCCTCAGCATCGAGGAGGAGATGCAGGACAAAGCCCAGGAGAGCATGAACAAGGACCAGCGGGACTACTATCTGCGGGAGCAGATGAAGGCCATCCGCCAGGAGCTGGGAGAGGAGGACGAGGACACCGACGAATACGAGGAGAAGATCAAGGCCCTCCATCTGCCCGAGGAATCCGAGGAAAAGCTGCTCAAGGAGGTCAAGCGCCTGCGGAAGCAGCCCTTTGGCTCCTCCGAGGCCTCGGTCATCCGCAACTATCTGGACGTTGCCCTGGAGCTGCCCTGGAACGAATCCACCAAGGAGCGGCTCAACGTGGAGCAGGCCCGGAAGCTGCTGGACCAGGACCACTTCGGCCTGCAGGACGTGAAGACCCGCATTCTGGAGTTTCTGGCCGTGCGTCAGCTTGCCCCGGACAATCGGGGACAGATCCTCTGCTTTGTGGGGCCTCCGGGCGTCGGCAAGACCTCCATTGCCAGCTCCATCGCCAAGTGCCTCAACCGCAAGCTGGCCCGCATCAGCCTGGGCGGCGTCCACGACGAGGCCGAGATCCGCGGCCACCGCAAGACCTATATCGGGGCTATGCCGGGCCGCATCCTCACCGCCCTGACCCAGGCGAAGAGCAACAACCCCCTGATCCTCTTTGACGAGATCGACAAGCTGGGCTCCGACTACCGGGGCGACCCCTCCGCGGCCCTGCTGGAGGTCCTGGACCCGGAGCAGAACCACGCCTTCCGGGACAACTACCTGGAGCTCCCCTTCGACCTGAGCCGCTGCATGTTCATCACCACCGCCAATACCGACGAGACCATCCCCCGGCCCCTGCTGGACCGGATGGAGGTCATTCACCTGGACTCCTACACCGACGAGGAGAAGGTGATGATCGCCAAGAACCACCTGCTGCCCAAGCAGCGGGAGCGCCACGGCATCAAAAAGACACAGCTCCGCATCCCTGACAGCACCCTGCGGGAGGTCATCGCCTGCTATACCCGGGAATCTGGCGTCCGCCGCCTGGAGCAGGAGCTGGCGAAGATATGCCGCCGCACCGCCATGGAGCTGGTGGAGCACCCGGAGACCAAGCGCGTCACCGTCACCTCCGCCAACCTGGAAAAGTATCTGGGCATCCGGAAGTTCCTGCCGGACCGTCTGCCGGAGGAGGACCCCGTGGGTCTGGTCAACGGCCTGGCCTGGACCTCCGTGGGCGGCGAGATGCTGGAGGTGGAGTGCAACGTGGTGGAGGGCACCGGCAAGTTAGAGCTCACCGGCAACCTGGGCAAGGTGATGCAGGAATCCGTGCAGGCGGCTGTGAGCTATATCCGCTCTCGGTCCAAGGCCCTGGGCATCCCCGAGGACTTCTATAAGACCAAGGACATCCACGTCCACTTCCCGGAGGGGGCCGTCCCCAAGGACGGACCCAGCGCCGGCATCACCATCTGCACCGCCATCGTCTCCGCCCTGACAGGGGCCACGGTCCGCCGGGACCTCGCCATGACCGGCGAGATCTCTATCCGGGGTCGGGTCCTGGCCATCGGCGGGCTCAAGGAGAAGACGATGGCCGCCCTGCGCCGGGGCGTCAAGACCGTCATCATCCCTCAGGACAACGTCAAGGACCTGGAGGAGATCGACCAGACCGTCCGCAAGGCCCTGAACTTCGTGCCAGTCCGCAGCGCGGACACGGTGCTGGAGACGGCCCTGCACTTCCCCAGAGCCGACGCCCCCGTCGTGGCTCCCGCCGACGCTCCCAGCCTCCCCCTCGCCACCCCGCCCGTTCCGAGAAAGCGCAAGCCGGATATCCGGCAATAAAGCCTTCCCCTTGAGGGGAAGGTGGCGCGAAGCGCCGGATGAGGTGGGGCCTCGACAAGCAACCGCCGAAACAGAGGTAACACCATGAACCTTCAAAAAGCTGACTTTGTCACGTCAATAACGGACCTGTCCAAACTCCCAAAGGACGGTCTGCCCCAGATCGCCTTCTCGGGCAAGTCCAACGTGGGCAAGTCTTCGGTCATCAACCGGGTCCTGAACCGCAAGAATTTCGCCCGGGTGGGGGAGACCCCCGGCAAGACCGTCCACATCAACTTCTTCCGCATCGACGGCAAGGCCTACTTTGTGGATCTGCCGGGCTACGGCTACGCCAAGGTCCCCCTGGCGGAGAAGGAGCGCTGGGGCAAGCTCATGGAGGCCTACTTCTCCGTGCCCGAGCGGGTGGGCCTGGGCGTTCTCATCGTGGACGCCCGCCACAAGCCCACCGCCGACGACGTGACCATGTGCGAGTATTTCAAGAGCTCCGGTCGTCCCTTTGTGGTGGTCGCCAACAAGCTGGACAAGCTCAAAAAGTCCGAGGTGGAGCCCAATCTGGCCCTCATTCTCCAAACCCTGGCCCTTCCCGAGGGCGTTCCGCTGATTCCCTTCTCCGCCGAGAAGGGCACCGGTCGGGACGAGCTCGTCAAACACATCTTTGCCGCCTGTGGTGAATAAGTAAAAAGTAAGAAGTAAAAAGTAAGAGGTGAAGAGACGGATACTTCTTACCACTTACCTCTTACTTCTTCCTTCGTGAGCGGCGCCCACGACGCCCCGTGTGCCGACGAATCGAAACGGAACCGGGCCGTCCAGGGGCCGACCCCTACAGAGAGGTACTGACATGGAACAGATCACGTTAACCTGCCCCGCCTGCGGCAGGGAGATCAACGTCCCCGCTGAGCTGGAGAGCTTCTCCTGCGTCTACTGCGGCGCCAAGCACCGGATGGCGGAGCTGCGGGCTCCTGCCGCTCCCGCCGACGAGGCGGACCGGGCCTACGTTGAGGCCCATCTGCTGGACTGCATCCGCGACTATCCCGACTATTACAAGGAGTTCACCCGCAAGAAGTACGCGGCCGCCTTCGAGGCCCACCGGGAGGGGACCCGGGAGACCTGGGAGGCCCTGGACCGCTGGGTCTGCGCCCAGCCTGCCCGCCGGGAGGCGCTGCTGGAGGAGTTCGCAGAGCTTTTTGTGCAGCAGTGGGAAGACTTCCATCTCAGCCAACAGAAGGCCCGGACGAAGCACGCCCGGGAGCGGCTGGCCTTTGCCAACAAGCTGACCCTGGCCTGGTTCACCGTCCCGGCTCTCCGCAGCCTGGGCCTCTCCGTCGGCGAGGACTTTTCCTGCCTCCTGCGGGACCGCTTCAACGCCCGCTACCCCAAAAACATCTTCAACGTGGGGACCTATGAGGAGATCCAGGGCGGCTTTCGCAGGCGCGGCCTGGCGGGATTGTTCAAAAAATAAGAAAATTTCCCTCCGAAGGAACAAGGCCTTCGGAGGGAAATTTTTTGGTTATTTCACGTCCCGGGTGATGGGAGCGTCCGTGACGGTGGAGCGGGCCAGTACCATCTTTCCCGCCGGGACCGAATGGGTCAGCCACACGCTGCCGCCGATGACGCAGTCGTCGCCGATGAGGGTCTCACCCCCGAGGATCGTGGCGCCGGAGTAGATGACCACCCGGTCGCCGATCTGCGGGTGCCGTTTGATGCCCTTCACCAGCCGTCCGTCGGGCCCTACCTCAAAGCTCTTGGCGCCTAAGGTGACGTGCTGATAGAGCTTCACCTGCCGCCCGATGACGGTGGTCTCGCCGATGACGACGCCGGTGCCGTGGTCGATGAAGAAGGAATCGCCGATGACGGCGCCGGGGTGGATGTCGATGCCCGTGAGCCGGTGGGCGTACTCCGTCATGATGCGGGGCAGCAGGGGAACGCCCGCGCCGTAGAGCACGTGGGCCAGCCGATAGGTGGCGATGGCGGTGAAGGCAGGGTAGCAGATCTGGATCTCGTCGAGGCTCTGGGCAGCCGGGTCGCCCCGATAGGCGGCCTCTAAGTCCGTCTGGAGCTGCCGCTGGACCTCAGGCAGGGACTCCAGCAGCGCCCGCACCGCGTCCTCGCCGGAGCGCTCCGGGGGCAGGACCGTGGAGAGGGAGGCCCGCAGGACCTCCACAGCCTGGACCAGGCTTTCCGCCCGGGACATGCGCCGGGGCGCGTGCCGGGGGAAGAGGGAGACGATCAGCAGGTCCGTCAGCCGCTCCACCTGCTCCCGCAGGCCGCAGAAATCCCGGCCCCGATCCCCGTCGGTCTCCGCCCGCTCCAGGGCCTGGACCGTGTCGTGCAGAAAAATGAAATCCGGTTGATTCATGGGCTTACTCCGATCAGTTTGGAATAAGACACAGCGGGGCGGAGCTCCGTCCCGCTGTGTCAGCTGTATGAGCTTAGTACATACCGCCCATTCCGCCGCCGCCGGCAGCCGCGGCGGCCATTGCCGCGTCGGCCTGCGGGTCGGGCTTATCCACCACGAGAGACTCGGTGGTGAGGACGGAGGCCGCGATGGAAGCGGCGTTCTCCAGGGCGCTGCGCGTGACCTTGGTGGGGTCCACGATGCCGGAGGGGATCATGTCCACGAACACGTCCTTGGCAGCGTCGTAGCCGAAGCCCTGCTTGCGGCTGTTCTTGATCTTCTCAAAGACCACGGAGCCGTCCACACCGGCGTTCTCGGCGATTTGACGGATGGGGGCCTGGAGCGCCCGGGCGATGATGGCCGCGCCGGTCTTTTCGTCGCCGCTCAGACGGGCGACCAGCCGCTCCACGGCGGGGATGGCGTTGACGTAGGCAGTGCCGCCGCCGGCGACGATGCCCTCTTCCACAGCGGCGCGGGTGGCGTTCAGGGCGTCCTCCACACGCATCTTCTGCTCCTTCATAGCGACCTCGGTGGCCGCGCCGACACGGATGACGGCGACGCCGCCGGACAGCTTCGCCAGCCGCTCCTGGAGCTTCTCCTTGTCGTAGTCGGAGGTGGTGACTTCGATGGCGGCGCGGATCTCATGGACGCGGGCCTTGATCTCGGCGGGGTCGCCCATGCCGTCCACGATGGTGGTGTTGTCCTTGGTGGACTTGATCTGACGGGCGCGGCCCAGGTCAGAGACGTCAACCTCCTTGAGGTCCATGTTCAGGTCGGAGGAAACGTAGGTGCCGCCGGTCAGGATGGCGATGTCGCGGAGCATTTCCTTTCTGCGGTCGCCGAAGCCGGGGGCCTTGACGCACAGGCAGGTGAAGGTGCCGCGCAGACGGTTCACCAGCAGGGTGGCCAGGGCGTCACCCTCCACGTCCTCGGCGATGATGACCATCTTCTTGCCGGCCTGGACGATCTTCTCCAGCACGGGCAGGATCTCCTGGATGGTGGAGATCTTCTTGTCGGTGATCAGGATGTAGGGGTCGTCAATGACAGCTTCCATCTTGTCGGTGTCCGTGACCATGTAGGGGGAGATGTAGCCCCGGTCGAACTGCATACCCTCGACGACCTCCAGACCGGTCTCAGCGGTCTTGGACTCCTCGATGGTGATGACGCCGGAGGAAGTCACCTTCTCCATGGCCTCGGCGATCAGCTTGCCGATCTCCTCGTCGCTGGAGGAGATGGCGCCTACGCGGGCGATGTCAGCGGAGCCGCTGATCTCCTGACTGTTGGCCTTGATGGCCTCCACGGCGACCTCCACGGCCTTGTTGATGCCGCGGCGCATGACCATGGGGTTGGCTCCGGCGGTGACGTTCTTCAGGCCCTCGCGGGTGATGGCCTGGGCCAGCAGGGTGGCGGTGGTGGTGCCGTCGCCGGCCACGTCGTTGGTCTTGGTGGCGACCTCGCGGATGAGCTGTGCGCCCATGTTCTCAAAGGCGTCCTCCAGCTCCACGTCCTTGGCGATGGTCACGCCGTCGTTGGTGACGAGAGGAGCGCCGTACTTCTTGCCCAGGACGACGTTGCGGCCCTTGGGGCCCAGCGTCACCTTGACGGTATTCGCAAGCTGGTCAATGCCGCTTTGAATTTTCTTTCTGGCTTCTTCGCCGTAAATGATCTGCTTTGCCATAATGCTTCAGCCTCCTGTTTTATTCGACTACCGCCAGAATGTCGTTCTGGCGCACGATGGAATACTCAACGCCGTCCAGCTTGACCTCAGTGCCCGCGTACTTGGCAACAACGACCTTGTCGCCGGGCTTGACGGTCATGACGATCTCCTTGCCGTCCACGACGCCGCCGGGGCCAACGGCCACGACCTCGGAGATCACGGGCTTCTCCTTGTTGGCGGTGGAGAGAATGATGCCGGACTTGGTGGTTTCTTCGGCTTCCGTGGCCTTGAGGAGCACACGGTCAGCTAAGGGCTTTAACTTCATAGGAATGCCTCCTTATAATAATTAACAAAGCAATAGGTTAGCACTCTTTCTATCTGAGTGCTAACCTATTATAGCATGTTAATCCGATTTGTCAACCATTGATTTGTAAATTTTCTGTGATAAGGTCCCGAACCCGCCTGTAGGGACGGCTCTCAGCCGTCCGCCGTCCCCCGCCCGACTGAGGCAACAGGCAACGGGCAACAGGCAACAGGGGACGGGAGATGCGGATTGCCGCGCCAGTGTTCGCACTGGCTCGCAATGACAAAACCGGGACGTTTCCGCCTGTAGGGACGGCTCTCAGCCGTCCGCCGTTCCCCGCCCCGCCGTCCCCCGTAAAACCTCCCCTGCTTGCAGGGGAGGGGGA
>JAFRPC010000064.1 GCA_017429325.1 Oscillospiraceae bacterium
ATGATTTTACTACTCTCTTTCCAGGGCATAAAACGCACCTCATTTCGACGTTTTTGCCTCTATTATATCATCTGAGTTGTAAACCATGTGCTCGTACAATCTGTAAACTATGTTACCACACTAAACACATTGGCCGCCCGCTCTTTCCCGCCTGTAGCGCGGGCAATCTGCCCGCCGTTCCCCGCTCTAACGAGGCAACAGGCAACGGGCAACAGGCAACAGACCCGCCTGTAGGGGCGGTCATTGGCCGCCCGCTCTTTCCCGCCTGTAGCGCGGGCAATCTGCCCGCCGTTCCCCGCACGAACGAGGCAACAGGCAACGGGCAACAGGCAACAGACCCGCCTGTAGGGGCGGTCATTGGCCGTCCGCCGTGCCCCGCCCAGACGCCCCCTCATCCGCCTCGCTCTGCTCGGCACCTTCCCCCGAGGGGGAAGGCTTTGTTTCCGCGTTGACGGTTCGGAAGCCTGCGCTTTTCAGCAGGCGGTTCCGGGTGGCGACGCTGACGCCGCCGCCGCTGGGGCAGCGGGCGAAGATGCGCCGGACCTGCCCGTCGTCCAACCGCCGCAGGGCCGCGAAGAGCCCGGCGGAGAGGCTGGCGGGGTCGGCCTCCCGGCCATAGGCCGTGGGGTTCAGCCCCGCGAAGCAGGGCAGCTCCTCGGCGAAGCAGAGCACCGCGTCGCCGGGCTCGAAGTGCGCCCGGACGTACCGGGCGGCGGCCTCGGCGGAGCCCTCCACAATCAGCACCTCCGCCGCCGGGGCGTAGTGCTTGTACTTCATGCCGGGGGCCCGGACCACCGCATCGGCGGCCACTTCTCCGGTGACGGCCCGGTCGTATTCCAGCTCCCCCAGCAGGGCCTTCAGGGCCTCGGGGCCGATGCCGCCGGGCCGCAGCAGCCGGGGCACGGGAGCGGTCAGGTCCACGATGGTGGATTCCACCCCCACCCGGCAGGGGCCGCCGTCCACGATGGCGTCGATTTTCCCGTCCATGTCGTGCAGGACGTGGGCCGCCGTGGTGGTGGAGGGTTTGCCCGAGGTGTTGGCGGAGGGGGCCGCAATGGGCACCCCCGCCAGACGGATGATCTCCCGGGTGGCGTCGTTGTCGGGGCAGCGGACGCCCACGGTGTCGAGACCGCCGGTGGTACGCTTCGGAACCAGGTCCCGCACCGGCAGGATCATCGTCAGCGGGCCGGGCCAGAAGCGCTCCGCCAGCAGCCGGGCGGCGTCGGGGACCTCCCGGCAGAAGTCCGGGAGCCGGGCCGCGTCGTGGATGTGGAGGATCAGGGGGTTGTCCGAGGGCCGTCCTTTGGCGAGGAAGATCCTCCGCACCGCCTCCGGGTCCAGCCCGTTGGCCCCCAAACCATATACCGTCTCGGTCGGGATCGCCACAAGACCGCCGCCCCGGATCAGACGGGCAGCCTTTTCCAGGTCTTGTTGAGATGTTGTCAGTAGTTGCGTTGTCATATCGTTTCCTCAAATGCAGAGTGAAGAATGCAGAGTGAAAAATTGAGGTGTCGCTTCGCGACGAATTTTATATATTTCAATTTTTCAAATCGAAGATTTGAAAAACACCGAAACTCTTCACTCTTCACTCTTCACTTTTCACTCTTCGTCGGCTCCGGCGCGGAGCCGCTCGGCCTGCGCCGCGTTGGTCAGCGCGTCGATGAGTGGATCCAGGTCCCCGTCCATGAAGCCCTGGATGTTGTGCAGGGTCAGGCCGATGCGGTGGTCCGTCACCCGGTCCTGGGGGAAGTTGTAGGTGCGGATCTTCTCGTTCCGCATCCCCATGCCCACCTGGCTCCGGCGGGTGCCGGAGACCTGGGCGTCCAGCTTCTCCTGTTCGATCTCATAGAGCTTGGAGGCCAGCATGTTCATGGCCTTTTCCCGGTTCTGGAACTGGCTGCGCTCCTCCTGGCAGGCCACCACGATGCCCGTGGGCTTGTGGATCAGCCGGACCGCGGAGGAGGTCTTGTTGATGTGCTGGCCGCCCGCGCCGGAGGAGCGGTAGACCTGCATCTCCACGTCCTCGGGGCGGATGTCCACCTCGGCGGCCTCCATCTCGGGCAGCACCGCCACCGTGGCGGTGGAGGTGTGGATGCGGCCCCCGGATTCGGTCTCCGGCACCCGCTGGACCCGGTGGACGCCGGACTCGAATTTCATCCGGGAGAAGGCCCCCTCTCCGTTGATGAGGAAATCGGCCTCCTTGACGCCTCCCAGCTCCGTCTCGCTGTAGTTCAGGAGCTCCAGGGTCCAGCCCTTGGCCGCCGCGTACATGGAGTACATGCGGAATAGGCTGTGGGCGAACAGGGCGCTCTCCTCGCCGCCCACGCCGCCGCGGATCTCCACGATGACATTCTTGTCGTCGTTGGGGTCCCGGGGCAGCAGCAGCACCCGCAGCCGGTCCTCTAACTCCGCGGCGTCCTGCTTGGCGGCCTGGTACTCCTCCTGGAGGAAGTCCTTCATCTCGGGCTCCTCGCCCATGAGGGCCAGGGCCTCGGCCATGTCGGCCCGGGCCTGCTTCCAGCGGCGGAAGGCCGTCACCACCGGCTCCAGCTCCCGCTGCTCCTTCAGATACTTCGCCGCCAGCTTCGGGTCGGCAAAGAAATCCGGCTGCTCGCTCCTGGCGCAGAGCTCTTCATATTTGTTTTCAATTTGTGTCAGTTTGTCTTCCATACAGGGCTCCTATCCTTACTGCCGCAGATGCGTTTCATGCCGCAGGGCTATTTCATGCCGTAGGGGCGCTCACCGAGCGCCCGCCGGTGCAGGACCGCCTCTCGTCCCCGCCGTAGGGGCGCTCACCGAGCGCCCGCCGATGCGGGACCGCCTCCCGTCCCCGCCGTAGGGGCGCTCACCGAGCGCCCGCCGACGCGGGACCGCCTCTCGTCCCCGCCGATCCTGTTCCGTCAATGGTCGCCTTTCCGACCTCGACCCACTTTGCCGCATTGTAGGCAACGTAATTCCAGGCGTTTTGATAATCCTCTTCGGTGCGAATGATATGGTCGTGAAATCCCTTCTGCCAGACCGGTCTTCCGGCGGCTCTTGTGACAGCGGCTTTGAACAGCCGGACGATTCGAGAAATGGCAGGCGGATCCCGGTCTGTCGGCTCCAGCCGCAGCAGCAAATGTACGTGATCCGGTAAAATGGAGTAGGTGTCCACCTTCACACTGCTGTAGCGCTTTTCGATCTCGCAAATCGACTGCTGCACCAGCTCTCCCAGGGCGGACAGCCGTGTGGCCGGCGGAAGCAGCGACTCGTCCACCTCTCCGAATATCGGCCTGCGCTTCTCCGCGCAAATCGTGAGCAGGGCCACGCATGGCGAACTGTAATCAAAATTTTCAAGCCGATTTCTTTTTCGCGCAGGAAGCTCTCCCATCTGTCTCACGCTCCTCATATCCGGAGGCTGGCTGCGGGCGCTCAGTGAACGCCCCTACAACGCAATTCAGGCGTTTCCGGTGGGTATTATACCATATTATGACTTCCACTTGCAATCCTTTTCCCAAAATTGTTCCGCGATTTCTAAGCCGTAGGGGCGCTCATCGAGCGCCCGCCGATATGGGACCGCCTCCCGTCCCCGCCGTAGGGGCGCTCACCGAGCGCCCGCCGATGCAGGACCGCCTCCCGTCCCCGCCGTAGGGGCGCTCACCGAGCGCCCGCCGATGCAGGACCGCCTCCCGTCCCCGCCGTAGGGGCGCTCACCGAGCGCCCGC
>JAFRPC010000024.1 GCA_017429325.1 Oscillospiraceae bacterium
AGAGGCGCTCATTGAGCGCCCGCCGTCCCCCGCCCGGACGAGGCAACAGGCAACAGGCAACAGGCAACAGGCAACAGGGGACGGGGGACGCGGATTACCACGGCCCTCCGGGCCCGCTGTAGGGGCGCTCATTGAGCGCCCGCCGTCCCCCGCCCGGACGAGGCAACAGGCAACAGGCAACAGGCAACAGGCAACAGGCAACAGGGGACGGGGGAAGCGGATTACCACGGCCCTCCGTCTCCGCTGTAGGGGCGCTCATTGAGCGCCCGCCGTCCCCCGCCCGGACGAGGCAACAGGCAACAGGCAACAGGCAACAGGGGACGGGGGAAGCGGATTGCCACGGCCCTCCGTCCCGCCGTCCCAGCCCTACGGAAAATTGACAAATATCGCCCTGTCTGCATAGACTGACACAAAGTATATTTTCCCCCGCTCTGTGGAAGAATAGGGAGGAAATCATTACCGGAGTGTGAGTTGTATGGATCCCAACGTCAGACGGGGCGATATTTATTTTGCGGACCTTAGCCCGGTGGTGGGCAGCGAACAGGGCGGGACCAGGCCCGTGCTCATCATTCAGAACGACACCGGCAACCGCCATTCTCCCACAGTCATCGCCGCGGCCATTACCAGCCAGCTGGGGAAGGCCAGGCTGCCCACCCATATCACCGTGCCCGGTCGGGAGGTGGGGCTGGCAAAGGATTCTGTGGTCCTGCTGGAACAGATCCGGACCCTGGATAAACGCCGTCTGCGGGAGCACATGGGCCGCCTGTCCGACGAACAGATGTCTCAGGTGGATAATGCCATCGCCGTGTCCTTTGGTTTGGAGCGGTAAAAAACTTCTTACCTCTTACTTCTTACCTTGTCTGTGCAGGAAAAGGCGGACAAGCGATGCTTGTCCCTACAGGAATAAAACGCACTCCCCCTCGCATAGACTTGTGCGAGGGGGAGTGGATTTCTATGGATGAACAGATTTATTTTCGGGGAACAGCCCTGGGGCAGTGGACCGCGGCGGCGGAGGGGCTCTATTGGCGCTTCTCGGCCCGCTGTGAGGACCCGGAGCCGGGCGTCTGGCGCCTCTGGGCCTGCTTCGGTGAAGGAGACCGCCCAGCGGACGAAACCGCCTGTAGCGCCGACAATCTGTCGGCAAATTCGGCCCGCCCCGTGGACGGCTCCGTTCCCGAAACCCGCCTGCTGGGGGTCTGTTTCCCCGGTGCGGGAGGCCTGCGGCTGGAGCGCCGGGTTTCCCGGCAGAGCTGGCCGCTGCTGCCGGAGGCTGTGGTCCTGGGCCGGGAGGCCGAGGGCTTCCGCCCCTGGCGGGGCCGTCTGGCGGGCTGCGAGCTCCCGGACGCTATGCTCCGGGAGAACGGGGACGGCACCCGGACCCTGGCGCTCTTCGCCCCGCCCGAGGGCCCGGTGCCCCTGGCGGAGCAGGTCAGCCAGATGCGGGAGGCGGAGCTGGACGGACGCCCCTGCCTCCTTCTGGACTGGCCGCCGCAAATTCCGTAGGGGGCGGCCCCTGGACGCCCCGTGCCGACGGTTCAAAACGGGAAACGGGCCGTCCAGGGGCCGACCCCTACAGATCAAGCACCAACTCCACCGGGCAGTGGTCCGAGCCGAAGATCTCCTGGTGGATGTCCGTGGAGACCAGCCTTTCCCGCAGCCGGTCGGAGACGACGAAGTAGTCGATGCGCCAGCCCACGTTCTTTTCCCGGGCCCGCATCCGGTAGCTCCACCAGGAGTACTGGTCCACGGCGTCCGGGTGCTGGAAGCGCCAGGAATCCGTGAAGCCCGCCGCCAGCAGCTCCGAGAACTTGCCCCGCTCCTCGTCGGAGAAGCCCGCGTTGCCCCGGTTCTGCTTGGGGTTCTTGAGGTCGATCTCCTGGTGGGCCACGTTCAGGTCGCCGCAGTAGATCAGGGGCTTCTCCGCGTCCAGCCGCACCATGTAGGTGCGCAGGGCGTCCTCCCAGACCATCCGGAAGTCGAGGCGTTTGAGCCCGTCCTGGGCGTTGGGGGTGTAGCAGGTCAGCAGGTAAAAATCGGGGTATTCCAGGGTGATGAGCCGCCCCTCGTGGTCCAGCTCCTCCACCCCCAGGCCGTACCGGACGGACAGGGGCTCGTGCCGCGTGAAGACCGCCGTGCCGGAATAGCCCTTCTTCTCGGCGGAGTACCAGAATTGGCGATAGCCCGGCAGCTCCAGCTCCAACTGGCCCGGCTGCATTTTCGTCTCCTGCAAGGAGAAGAAATCCGCGTCTAAGCTCTGAAAGGCTTCCAAAAAGCCCTTCCCCATACAGGCCCGCAGACCGTTGACGTTCCAGGAGATGAATTTCATAGTAAAAACCTCCGGTTTCAGTGGTTAGTGGTCAGTCAAATTTTATCATAAGCCTTCCATGATTGCAACGAAAAACCGCAAAAAATAACGGTTGTAAAAACGCGAGCCCTGTGGTATAATAATAAGACATGGATTCGGAAAGGGGGAACACGCTTGACCTTATCCTTCCTGGAATATCTGAAGGTCGTCTTCCTCGGCATCGTCGAGGGCGTTACCGAGTGGCTGCCTGTGAGCTCCACAGGTCACATGCTGCTGGTGGACGAATTCCTGCGCATCGACGCCTCCGACGCCTTCAAGGAGATGTTTTTCGTCGTCATCCAGCTTGGCGCCATTCTCGCCGTGGTGGTCCTGTTCTGGAACCAGCTCTGGCCCTTCGCCAGAAAGCCGGGGGGCGGCGTGCTGCTGAAGCAGAAGACTGTCTCCCTCTGGTGCAAGGTCATCGTGGCCTGCATCCCCGGCGCCGCGGCGGCCCTGCTGCTGGACGACTACATAGACGCCCATCTCTCCACTCCCACGGTCATCGCGGCGGCCCTGATCGTTTACGGCCTGGGCTTTTTGATCGTGGAGCGCTGGAACAAGACCCGCAGGCCCCGGGTGGATACCGTGGAGGAGATCTCCTATCCCACCGCCCTGGGCATCGGCCTGTTCCAGGTCCTGTCCATCATCCCCGGCACCTCCCGCTCCGGCGCCTGCATCATCGGCGCCCTGATCTTAGGCGTGGCTCGGCCCGCCGCCGCGGCCTTCACCTTCCATCTGGCGGTGCCCGTGATGTTCGGCCTGAGCTTTCTGAAGCTGCTGAAATTCGGCCTGCACTTCACCAGTCCGGAGCTGGTCATCCTGCTGGTGGGCATGGCGGTGGCCTTTGCGGTGTCCATGGCCGTGATCCGCTTCCTGATGTCCTACATCCGCAGGCACGATTTCACCGCCTTCGGGATCTACCGCATCGTGCTCGGCGCCATCATCCTTCTGTATTTCCTTCTGCTGAAATAACACTGTAGGGACGGCTCTCAGCCGTCCGCTGCCATCACATCCGAAAAGAGGTAACAACATGAGCGAATGCACCCACAACTGTTCCACCTGCGGTCAGGACTGCGCTTCCCGGACGGAAGAGAGCCTGCTGGCCCAGCTCAATCCCAAATCCAAGGTCCGCAAGGTCTATGCCGTGGTCTCCGGCAAGGGCGGCGTCGGCAAATCCACCGTCACCTCCATGCTGGCGGTGGCGATGCAGAAGCGCGGCTTCCGCACGGCCATCCTGGACGCCGACATCACCGGCCCCTCCATCCCCAAGGCCTTCGCCCTGGACTCCACCGACGCCTACGAGGACGGCCTGCTGGCTCCCGCCGTCACCCGGACCGGCATCCAGGTCATGTCCCTGAACCTGCTGCTGGAGGAAGAGACGGCCCCCGTGGCCTGGCGCGGCCCTGTGCTGGCCGGCGCGGTCAAGCAGTTCTGGACCGACGTGTTCTGGGACAACGTGGACTATATGTTCGTCGATATGCCTCCCGGCACCGGAGACGTGCCCCTGACGGTCTTCCAGAGCCTGCCCATCGACGGCATCATCCTGGTGACGACTCCCCAGGACCTGGTCTCCATGATCGTCTCCAAGGCCATGGGTCTGGCGAAGCTGATGCACATCCCCATGATGGGCATCGTGGAGAACTACGCCTGGCTCACCTGCCCGGACTGCGGGAAGAAGATCGAGGTCTTCGGCAAATCCCACGTGGAGGAGATGGCCGCGAAGTTCGACCTGCCCATCCTGGCCCGCCTGCCCCTCGACACCATGGTGGCCGGCTTCATGGACGCCGGTGAAGCCGAGAGCGTAGACACCGCCGACTTAGAGGACGCCATCAACCTGCTGGCCCGCTGACCCCGCCGTTTCCCGCCCGGACGAGGCAACCCAAAGCCTTCCGAGCTGCTGAGCAGACATCAAAATAGAAACGAGGCGATCCGAGTTAAAACGTATCCTCTCTCTGCTCCTGGTTCTCCTGCTGCTGGCGGGCTTGAGTGCCTGCGCATTGCAGACCACCCGGGAGTCCAACTATGACATCTCCATTGTCACAAGGGCCGAGACGAAGGCCCCGGAGACGAAGGAGGCCCCTCCGGAGACGAAGGAGACCCCCACGGAGACGACGGAGGCTCCCACGGAGCCCGGTCTGACCGTCACCGAGGACGGCGTCTATGACAGCAAGGAGGAGGTGGCCCTCTACATCCACCTCTACCGCCACCTGCCCTCCAACTACATCACAAAGAAGCAGGCCGAGGACCTGGGCTGGCCCGGCGGCTATCTGGAACCCTACGCGCCGGGCAAGTGCATCGGCGGCAGCTACTTCGGCAACTACGAGGGTCTGCTGCCCAAGGCCAAGGGCCGGGAGTGGACCGAATGCGACATCGACACCCTGGGCAAAAAATCCCGCGGGGCGAAGCGCATCATCTTCTCCAACGACGGCCTGATCTACTACACCGGCGACCACTATGAGAGCTTTGAGAAGCTCTACGACGGATGGGAGGACTGAACATGCGAGCGACCATCAACGGCAAGCGGGTGACGGACCGGGAGAGCCTGTTCGCACTGCTGCAGCAGAAGCTGAATCTCCCCGCGGACTACGGGAAAAACCTGGACGCGGTCTATGACGTGCTGACGGACCCCGGCAAGGACCGCATCATCACCATCAAGCACGAGGACCTGCTGCGCCAGCGCCTGAACGACTACGCCGACGCCCTGCTGCAAATGCTGGAAGACGCCCAGCGCAGCGGACACGTCAAGGTCATACGGAAGTAAAAAGGTAAGAAGTAAAAAGTAAGAGGTAGGAAGTGCTGTACTTCTTACCTCTTACCTCTTACTTCTTACTTCGCCCGTGCGGGGAACCGCGGACGGTTGATGACCGCCCCTACAGGCGGGATAGCCTTCCCCCTGGGGGGAAGGTGGCATCGGGCGTCCCCCGCAAGCCCGATGACGGATGAGGGGGCGCCCGTGCGGGAGACGGCGGGCGGTCGATGACCGCCCCTACAAGCGGGAACGTCCCGTTTTTGTCATTGCGAGCCAGTGCGCACACTGGCGCGGCAATCCGCATCCCCCGTCCCCTGTTGCCTGTTGCCCGTTGCCTGTTGCCTTGTCCGTGCGGGAGACGGCGGGCGGCCAATGACCGCCCCTACAGGCGGGTCGGATGCCTCTCTCCCGAAAATATTTCAAGAAATATTCCAAAATTCGACAAAAAACCCTATGAAAGCACAAGAATTTGTGGTATAATACCGCAAGAAACACAAAATAAGGGGTATCGTATGAAATACAGCTTTGAAGAGATCACACGCCGGGCCGAGGATCGGGCCCGGCTGACGGGCCTGCGGGACCAGGTCCTGGCCCTGGGCCACCGCCCGGAGGAGCTGCGCTGCTTCACCGCGCCGGGCCGGACCGAGCTGGGGGGCAACCACACCGACCACCAGCACGGCCTGGTGCTGGCCGCTGCCGTGGACGTGGACACCCTGGCCGTCGCCGCGCCCAACGCCGACGGGGTGCTGCGGCTGCATTCCCAGGGCTTCCCGCCCTGCGAGATTTGGCTGGACCCGGCGAAAAATTCGCCCGCGCCGAAGGAGAGCGCCCTGTCCCTGCTCCAGGGCCTGGCGGAGCTCTGCGCCCCCTTAGGGGAGCCCGTGGGCCTGGATATCTGCGCCGCCTCCACAGTGCTGCCCGGCGGCGGTCTGTCCTCCTCCGCCTCTTTTGAGGTGGTGCTGGCCGAGGTCTTCAACGCCCTCTGGTGTGGGGATCGCCTGACACCCCTGGAGCTGGCGAAGCTGGGCCAGCGGGCGGAGAACGAGTACTTCGGCAAGCCCTGCGGCCTGCTGGACCAGGCGGCCTCCGCCGTGGGCGGGGCCACCTTCATGGACTTCACGGACCCCGCTGCGCCCAGGGTGGAGAAGCTGGAGCTGGACCTGGACGCCGCGGGCTATGCCCTGTATATCATCAACTGCGGGGCCAGCCACGCGGACCTCACCGGAGAGTACGCGGCCATCCCGGGGGAACTCCGGCAGCTCTGCGCCGTCTTTGGCAAGCAGGTCCTGGCCCAGGTCCCCGAGGCAGAGTTCCTGGCCCGGCTGCCGGAGCTGCGGCAGCGCTGCGGAGACCGGGCGGTGCTGCGGGCGATGCACATCTACGCCGAGAACCGCCGGGTCCCCAGGATGCGGGAGGCCCTGCGGGCCGGGGACTTCGACGCCTGGCTTGCTCTGGTGCGGGAGTCCGGCCTCTCCTCCTGGCGCCTGCTCCAGAACGTGACCCCCGCGGGGGCGGCGGCGGAGCAGCCCATGGCCCTGACCCTGGCCCTCTGCGAGCGGCTGCTGGAAGGGGAGGGGGCCTGCCGGGTCCACGGCGGCGGCTTCGCCGGGACGGCCCAGGCCTACGTGCCCCTGGACCGGGCCGAGGCCTTCCGCCGCGGGGTGGAGGCCGTGCTGGGCGAAGGCGCCTGCCAGCGCCGCAGCGTCCGCGCTGTCGGCGCCGCGGAGATCCTTTTATAACGCGAACTGCGGTAATTTGTCCTTTCGGCGATAAATATGTGACATAATTCGACCAACATCGGCAGGGTTCGTCACGGAAGCACGGAAAAGCGCGAAAAACCTCGGAAAAATCAGGGATTTCCGGCGTTATTTCTCCTTGAAATACCCTCGGTTTTATGCTAAATTTATTTTGCTGAAGATAGATAGAACAGCAAGAATCCACACAGGTTAGGAGAGGAAACTATGGAAAAACGCACAACCGTCCTGATTGCGGACGGAAGCGAGGATTTTTGCGCACAATTGTCTGCGGCGCTGCAAAACGGCGGCTATCAGGTCATCGGCACGGCCATTGACGGGAATTCGGCGATAGAACAGCTCAAGGCCGTCCTGCCGGAGGTCCTGGTCCTGGACCTGATGCTGCCCAAGGCGGACGGGCTGGCCGTTCTGAACTCCCTGCCCCGGGAGAAGCGGCCCAGGGTCCTGCTGCTGTCCGCCCTTGCCACGGATTACGTCGCCTCGGCAGCCGCGGCGGCGGGCGCGGACTATCTGATGCTCAAGCCCTGCCGGGCCCAGACCGTCGCCATTCGGGTGGGGGAGATCCTCGAGGCAGAGCGCTCCGCCGCCAAAAAGCGGCAGAGCCAGGAGCCGGACATCGAGACGCTGGTGACGAACGTGATCCACGAGATCGGCGTCCCGGCCCACATCAAGGGCTATCAGTATCTGCGGGAGGCCATCATCATCGCCGTGGGGGACATGGAGGTCATCAACGCCATCACGAAGGTCCTCTATCCCCAGGTGGCGAAGACCTTCTGCACCACCCCCTCCCGGGTGGAGCGGGCCATCCGCCACGCCATTGAGGTGGCCTGGGACCGGGGCGACCTGGACACCCTCCAGCGCTTCTTCGGCTACACGGTCTCCAACACCAAGGGAAAGCCCACAAACAGTGAGTTCATCGCCCTGATCGCAGACCGCCTCCAGCTCCAGCTCCGAAACACCGCCCTAAGGGCGTGACGCAGAAAGACGCACTGCAAAATGCAGTGCGTCTTTCTGCGTAAAGAGGTTATAAAACGTCAAGCTCTGGGAGTTCTTCCAGATCAAGGCTGCACAAGGTGTGCAAAACGCTTTTTAACTTCTTCACGGTTTTCGGAGTTGGGTTGGAATTCATCAAAATATCTCGCGATAATATCAGAGTCCGGTGTGCCGGTATAGGTTCCAATACCAAATCTCCTCCGCAGCATCGGGCGATACCTGCGCGGGGCAATATGCATTCTGTAAGAACCCCGCCTGCTGTTGAATCTTTTTAGCTTTAAAGCCTTATTCATTTCCTACTCCTCCTTTTGCCATACACAATCGCGCCAAGACAGAATTGGGCTGTCTCCCTCAGCTTCCGTGATTATTTTTGGCTGATCAATTTCGACATCCGTTGAAATTTGGGAAAAGCTCGAAAAGCTGCGATGGTTTTTATATTTACGTTTCAATAAAAAGTAAATACGTTCCGGTTCATTTCCAACCTCATCGAAGATATAGGATAAGGGAACATAGCGTTTAGACTTCTTATACCTGTTATAGGCCCTGAGCGTACACTGAAATCTATCTAAGCATACATTGATGATATGAATATGATAACCGGCAGAAATCAACGGGTTGGTGATTCGTTCAACGGATTCTACAGACTTTCCTACCAACGGGATCACAATATTGTTGTAGTTAATGGTACAATAAAAATTCGTTATTCTTTTTCTTGCTTCCGCCAGCGGGCGGCGGCCCAGAGGCCCAGGAGGTCCAGACCTGCCAGGCTTCCCAGGTCCCAGAGGAGCTGGACCCGGTTGCCGGGGTCGGAGGCGACGGTGGGGACCAGGGCGAGGGCCTCGGACATGGTGCAGCCGAAGGCCTCGTTCTCCCGGAGGATCAGCTCGGCGTAGCCCCACCAGAGGCCGCACAGGGCCGCCAGCAGGCTGAACACCGCCGCCAGGGCCAGGCCGAAGCCGGAGCTCCGCCCGGCGAAGAGCCGGTAGCCCGCCGCGCTCAGCAGCAGGCCTGTCAGGGCCGCCAGCCCCAGGAAGACGCCGCTGCGGGTGAGCTGCCAGGCAATGGGGGCCGCGGGCAGAGCGAAGAGCAGGGCCCCCAGGCAGCCCGGAAGCCGCCGTTCCGGTCTCATCTCCGTCACCGCCTTTGCGCCGCTCAGTCCACCTGGACGTAGAACATCTGGAGCACGGCTTCAAACAGGTCGATCTCGTCCAGATAGAGGACCGTGCTGCCGTTGAGCTTGTCCGGGGTGCCTTCGATGGTGCGGAAGTCGAACTCCGCGCCGTGGGAGATAAAGGTGGAGCTCAAAAAGGCCACGTCAGTGATGTCCAGATCCGTCACGGTAAAGGGAGACAGGGCGGAGAAGAGGTCCACCGGGAAGCTCAGATTGTCCTGGGCCTTGGCGACGGCCAGCTTGGAGAACTCGGTGAGGTACTGCTTCTGCCGCTCCATACGCCGCTGGTTGGCCTCCAGGTCGTAGCCGCGGGTCCGGATATACCACTCCAAGTCGTGGCCGTGGAGTTCAATCACGTCGCCCTCATGGAGCTCGGTGCCGCTGGGCAGGGTCATGCTGACCAGGGATTTCACCGTGACGCCGCCCACGGCCTCGTTGGCCTCCTTGATGCCGTCCATGTCCACCGCCAGATAGGAGCTGATGGGCAGGCCGTAGAGCAGGCGGGAGACGGAGCGGAGGGTGTTTTCACAGCTGGTTTCCCGGGCGTTGCCGTAGGCGTAGGCCAGGGTGATCTGCTCCGGGACGATGCCAATGTAGGCGCCGCTGGGGTCGTAGACCTCCACTTCAGCATAGGCTTCACGGGAGATGTTGAGCAGGGTGGTCTTGCCGTTGGAGGTGTCCAGTCCCACCAGCAGGATGGCGTCGGACTGGCCGCCGTTGCCCACCACCTTTTCCGTCTGGATCTTGTGGTCGATGCCCAGGACCAGGACGGTAGTGAGGTTCCGGTTCAGCTCGTAGGTGTGGCCCTTGTAGATGATGGTGGTGCCGTCGTTGAGCTTGATGATGTAGTCGCCGTCGGGGTTTTCCGGCTCCTCGGTGTAGATGGGGATGGCGGAGAGGTTGAGGTCCACGTTGTTCACATCGCCGTAGATCAGCATCCGCCCGCCGCCGATGAAGACGTCGGCGTAGGCCAGCAGCTTGAAGGCCTCGGCGCCGAGGCGAGTCACGCTCAGCAGCAAAATCACCAGGGCCAGAATGCCGCCGGTGAGGCGCTGAACGGGTTTTGCGGGGCGGGCCTGGAAGCGGCCCTCGTAGCGTCCGTTAGTATGTGAGCTCATCGCTGATCAGCACTCCTTGAATCAGATAACGGCTGGCGCCGTGCTCGAGGCAGGTGCTCAGGACGACGATTTTGTCCTCGATCGTCACCTCGATGTCCTCCCGCACGTTTCGGATCATGGTCCTGGGCTCTAAAATGTAGCTCTGGATCCAGCTCTCAAAGACCCGGTCGTCGGCAAAGTTGAAGCAGTTGAGCAGGTGCCGGGTGTCGAACTGGATGGCTGAGGCGATGCGGTAGGTGAGAATGTGGCCCGGCGTGTAGATGTAGAAGAACTCGTGGGTCTCGAAGAATTTGGCGTCCTGGAAGCAGGGCAGGTTGGAGAACATGGTCCCGTCCAGCATATTGTGGCCGTAGATGACCGTCATGCGGTCCGAGAAGTCCTTGTGGTTGGCCTTCTGGGTGTAGAGGCAGCCGGCGTAGAGGTAGTTCCGGTGGATGTCCCGGTGGAGGTAGTAGTTGTCGTCGTCCTCCGGCCTGGACTGGAGCACCGGCAGGTCGATGTCGCGCTTTTCCGGCTCCATGGGGATGTAGAGCCAGGCGTAGACGTCGGAGTTGACTTCCGCCAGGGCGTCAAAGTCCACCGGATTGTCCACCAGCGGGACCTGAGTGATGGTCTCGGCGGGCTGGGTGGTCTCCGTCTCGCCGCTGGGCAGGGGCTCCGCCTGCGTCACCGTGGGGGTCTTGGGCGAAGTGGGAGAGACGGTGTGGTAGTCGCTGGGATCCAGCGGCGGGGTCAGACTGACGTGGGTAGCAAGATACCAGATGGCGGCGCCCGCCAGCAGCAGCAGCGACAGCAGCAGCACGATCAGCCAGACGCGGTTGGATCGCTTCTGTTCATTTTGGGCTTGGAATTTTCCGGCCATAGCAGAAGTCTCCTTTCGTTTGTTATGATAGGCAACAGGCAACGGGCAACAGGCAACAGACCCGCCCGTAGGGACGGCTCTCAGCCGTCCGCAGTTCCCCGCATGTGGGGCGGCCCGCCGTTATTTCTTCAGCCAGGTGGACGGTGAGAGGGAGATCAGCATGGGATAGATCTCCAGCCGTCCGAAGAGCATGGCGAAAGCCAGAATGATTTTGATGAAGGGCGTATAATGCCAGTAGCCGAGGGTGGGGCCCACAAGGTTCAGGCCGGGGCCGATGTTGTTGTAGCAGGCGGCCACGGCGCTGAAGTTGGAGACGCCGTCAAAGCCCGGCTGGAAGGAGACCAGGAACCAGAAGAAGGCGAAGAAGCCGATGTAGATGGCAAAGTAGCTGCCCACGCTGATGAGGGTGGCGGGATCCACTGGCTTGCCCTCGAAGCGGACCGAGGTGACGGCCCGGGGGTGGAGCATGTGGCGGACCTCCCGGCGGGAGGTCTTGAAGAGCAGGACCACCCGGGAGACCTTGAGACCGCCCGCGGTGGAACCGGCGCAGGCGCCGATGAACATCAGCAGCACCATGATCATCCGGGACAGGGTGGGCCACTCGTCAAAGTTGACGGTGGAGAAGCCGGTGGTGGAGGAGATGGTGTTCACCTGGAAGAAGGCGTGGCGCAGGGCGTCGCCGAAGTGCTCAAACAGGGGCAGGACGTTCCAGCAGATCAGGGCCGTGGAGGCCAGAATGATGCCCAGGTAGGTCCAGAGCTCCTCGCTGCGCAGGGCGGACTTGAAGCGGCGCATGACCAACAGGAAATAGAGGTTGAAATTGACGCCAAAGAGCATCATGAAGGTGGCGACTACCCACTGCAGGTAGGGACTGTAACCGGCCAGGGAGTCGGCCTTCAGGCTGAAGCCGCCGGTACCGGCGGTGCCGAAGGTGTGGATGCAGCTGTCAAAGAGGGGCATCCCGCCCGCCACTAAGAGGATGAGCTCTACCAGGGTCAGGCCGATGTAGAGCAGATAGAGGATCTTGGCGGTGTCCCGCAGCTTGGGGGAGAGCTTGCCCATGGTGGGGCCGGGCATCTCCGCCCGGAGCACGTGGATGGTCCGGCCCGAGAGGTTCGGCATCACGGCCACCATCAGCACCAGCACGCCCATGCCGCCGATCCAGTGGGTGAAGCTCCGCCAGAAGAGCATGGACCGGGACATGGCCTCCACGTCCCGCAGGATGGAGGCGCCGGTGGTGGTGAAGCCGGAGACGGTCTCGAAGAAGGCGTCCACGAAGCTGGGGATCTCGCCGCTGAGAATGAAGGGCAGGGCCCCCAGGACGGACACGCTGAGCCAGGCCAGAGCCGTGCTCAGAAAGCCCTCCTTGGCGAACATGACGTTGTTGTCTGTCCGGAAGATCCGGCAGAGCAGGAGGCCGATGCCTTCGCAGAGGCCGATGGTGATCAGGAAGGGGACCAGGCCGTTGTCCCCATAGTAGAGGGAGACGCCCAGGGGCAGGAGCAGGAGCCCGCCCTCCAGCAGCAGGATCCGGCCCACCAGGAAATAGACCATTTTTCGGTTCATCGGGCCCTCCTACAGCAGGATCTCTTCTAAGGTATTCAGGCGGCGATGCCCCGCGATGACCACGACCCGGTCGCCGGGGAGGATCACGTCGTCACCGGAGGGGATGATGGCCTTTCGACCGCGGAGGATCCCGCCAATGAGGATGTTTTGCTTCAGCCGCAGCTCCTTCAGCGGGACGTTGGTATAGGAGCTCTCGTTCTGCACGATGAACTCCAGGGCCTCTGCCCGACTGTCCATGAGCTGATAGAGGTTCTCAATGGAGGAGCCCATGGAGGACTGGATGGCGCGGACGTAGCGCAGGACCACGTTGACCATGATGGTCTTCGGCATGATAACGCTTTCCAGACCCATTTGTTCCGCCATGACGGCCATTTCGTCCCGGTTGACCTTGGCAATGACCTGGCTGACCCTCTGGGACCGGGCATAGTAGGCCACTAAAATGTTCTCCTCGTCCATGCCCGTCAGGGTGACGAAGGCGTTCTGGTCCAGCAGGCCCGCCTCCTGGAGCAGCTCCCGCTGGGTGCCGTCGCCGTGATAGGTGCGGATTCCCGGGAGCAGGTCGCTGAACTTTCGGCAGATGGCCCGGTCCGTGTCGATCAGGGTCACGGTGGTGCCGGAGTTCAGCAGCATTTTCGCCAGATAGAAGGCGATGCGGCTGCCGCCCATGAGGGTGACGTTTTTGGCCTGACGCTTGGCCAGGCCCGTGGCCTTCAGGAGCTTCCAGAGCTCGGCCCGGTCGGCGGTGAGGCCGATGCGGTCCCCGGCCCGGAGGACGAAATCGCCCCGGGGGATGATGACCTCGCTGCCCCGCTGGACCACGCAGATCAGGAAAATGGCCTTGAAGTGATTGCGCAGGTCCATGAGCTTTTCGCCCACTAAGGGGGAGTCCTCCCGCAGCCGCAGCTCCACCATTTCAAAGCTCCGCCGGGAGAAGGTCTCCACCTTGGAGGCCGCCGGAAGCTTCAGCAGATGGTAGAGCTCCTGGGCCGTCAGCAGCTCGGGATTGACAGCCATAGAGAGGTCCAGCTGCTCCCGCAGGAAGCTCATGGTCTTTTCGCTGTACTGGGGATTGCGGATTCGGGCGATGGTGTGGCCCGCGCCTAAGCGCTTCGCCAAATAGCACATCAGCATATTCAGTTCGTCCGAGCCAGTGCAGCCGATGAAAAGATCGGCCTTGGCAATGCCGGCCTCCTGAAGGGTTTCGCAGTCGGCGCCGTTGCCCTCCATGCACATGATGTCGTATTGGTTGGTCAGCTCGTCCAGGACCTCCCGGCGGCTGTCCATCGCCAGCAGCTCGTGGCCTTCTGCCGTCAGAGCTTCAATCAGGGCCACGCCGACCTTGCCGCAGCCCACAAGGATGATTCTCATTGGTTCCTCCGGTTTTGTATTCTGCAGGGGCGGTCATTGGCCGCCCGCTCCGCCGCAGGCGGAGATCGCGTGTGATGCTATTTGATGTGGAAACACCTTTGGACGTTCTTCATCTCGCCCACGACGTAGACCACGTCGCCCGCCTGGAAGGGGTCGTTGGGGCGGGGAATGGAGACCTGGGTGTCCCGGCGCAAAGAGATGATGTTGATGTCGTATTTTCGGCGCACGTCCAGCTCGGGCAGGGTCTTGCCGTGCCAGAGCTCAGGCACCATGATTTCGTAGATGGAGTAGCCCCCGTCGAACTGCAAAAAGTCGAGGATCTGCTCCGAGGCGTACTTGGTCGCCAGCCGGACGGCCACCTGCTTTTCGGGGTAGACCACCTCGTCGGCGCCGTTGCGGAGCAGGAACTTCTCCTGGATCTCGTTCTTGGCCCGGGAGATGACCTGCTTGGCTCCCAGGTCCTTCAGCAGGGAGGTGGTCTCCAGAGAGGTCTGGAAGTTTTCGCACATGCTCACCACGCAGAGGTCGTAGTTGTCCACGCCGAGGGACTTCAGGAAGGTGGGGTTCGTGCAGTCGCCGATCTGGGCGTCGGTGACGTAGGGCATGACCGCGTTGATGAGGTTCTCCCGCACGTCCACGATCATGATCTCATAGCCCTGGGTGTTCATCTGCCGGGCCAGCATCGCGCCGAAATTCCCGGCGCCTAATATCAGGACAGATTTCATGGCGTTATCCTCCGAAAGGTGTTAGGTTTTAGGGGGTAGGGTTCATATCAACCAACCGTCACCGTCTCCAGCGGCTTCCGACCGGGGGGATTCTTTCCGCCGGGCAGCAGGGCGTAGACCAGGGTCAGGGCCCCCACGCGGCCCAGGAACATCAGGACCATCAGCACGACGCGGGAGGCGGTGTGCAGTCCCGGCGTGATGCCCAGGGTCAGGCCCACGGTGCCCACGGCGGAGGCAGTCTCAAACATGCAGGTCAGCAGGGGCAGGCCCTCCGTCCGACAGAGGATGGCGGAGCCCACGGTGAAGAGGGCCAGGTAGAGGAATAAAATCGTACCGGCGTTGCGGATCACGTCCTGACCGATGCGGCGGCGGAAGCACTCCACGTCGTCCCGGCGGCGGAAGACGGTCAGGCCCGCCAGGAAGAGCACCGTGATGGTGGTGGTCTTCATGCCGCCTGCGGTGGAGCCGGGGGAGCCGCCCACCAGCATCAGGAAGATCATCTGGAGCTGACCCGGCTCGGAGAACTGATTGAGGTCCGTGGTGTTGAAGCCCGCGGTGCGGGTGGTGACGGACTGGAAGAGGGAGGCCAGGACCCGCTCCCCCAGGGGCAGCTCCCGGTATTCCAGCAGGAAGTTCAGGGCCGCCGGGACCAGGATCAGCACGGCGGAGGCGGCCAGCACCAGCTTGGTCTGGAGCCGCAGGCGGCGGGGCCGGAGCCCGGTCTTCCGCAGGTCCTCCCACACCAAAAAGCCGATGCCGCCCACCACGATCAGGGCCATGACCACCAGATTCACCGGGGCGTTGTCGGCGAAGGAGCTCAGGGAGGAGTACTTCTCCCGGACGCCCATCAGGTCGAAGCCCGCGTTGCAGAAGGCGGAGATGGAGTGGAAGAGACTGTACCACAGGCCCTTGGCGAGGCCGAAGTCCCGGATGAAGACCGGGGCCAGCAGGACCGCGCCGCCCAGCTCGATGCAGATCGAGCCCTTCAGCAAAAAGCCCATCCGGCGGATGATGCCGCCCACCTGGGGGGCGGAGATGGACTGCTGCATCATGTTCCGCTGAGCCAGGCTGATGCGCCGTCCCCAGAGCCGGAAGAAGGTCAGGGCCACGGTGATGACCCCCAAGCCGCCGATCTGGATCAGGATCAGAATGACGAGCTGGCCGAAGGGGGACCAGTGGGTGGCAGTGTCCCGGACCACCAGGCCCGTGACGCAGGAGGCGGAGACCGCCGTAAAGAGCGTGTCCCCGAAGGGCGTCACGCTGCCGTCCCGACTGCAAAAGGGCAGCATCAGCACCAGGGCCCCCAGCAGGATCAGCGCCAGAAAGCCCAGCAGGATGACCTGAAAAGAAGAAGTCGTGCGGTTCTTGGACCGCAGCCGGAGGAAGCCGATATTCATAAAAGCCTCCTTAGATGAAATTTGCCTACACAAGCTGCTTTTGTTTATCAAACCCATGCACCCAATCTGATTTCAGGTAGTAGATCAGATAGATGACCGAGCTGATAAACCAGGTCAGGGGATAGGCGCAGAAGAGCAGGACGATGTTGTGGTCGATCTGCATCGCCACGGTGATGTAGGCGATGCGGAAGACGCACCAGACCGCCAGCATGATGAACATGGGCACAAAGGCCTTGCCCGCCCCCCGGCAGATGCCGGCCACCAGATGGGAGAAAGCCAGCAGACAGTAGAACAGGGTCTCCACATGGGCCTGCCGGACGCCGATGGCGATGGATTCCGGGTCGTCGATGAAGAGGGAGATCAGCGGCTTGGCGAAGAACCAGAAGAGCAGGCCCACGCTCTCCGCCAGCAGCACCCCGGAGAGGATGCCGAAGCGGGCGCCCTGCTTCGCTCGGTCATGGAGCTTCGCCCCGAGGTTCTGGCCGATGAAGGTGGTCAGGGCCATGGAGAAGGAGGTAATGGGCAGGAAGGCAAAGCCCTCGATCCGGGAGTAGGCGCCGCAGGCGGCGGTGCCCACTTTGCCGAAGGTGTTGATGTTGGACTGGACCATGACGTTCGCCAGGCCGATGACGGAGTTCTGGACGCCGGTGGGCAGGCCGTAGCGCAGGATCTCCCGGAGGGACCAGCCATCGATCCGCAGCTTCGACCACTGGAGGGCATAGACCGTGTCCTTTTTGGCGAGCTGCCGCAGACAGAGCAGGGCGGAGAGGGCCTGGGAGAGGGCCGTGGCAATGGCGGCCCAGCGGATGTCCAGCCCCATGGGCCCCAAAAAGAGCCAGTCCAGGAAGACGTTGGTGACGGAGGAGACGATCAGGAAGTAGAGAGGCCGTTTGCTGTCGCCTACGGCGTTCATGATGCCCTTGAAGGTGTTGTACATCACCAGGGCCACAGAGCCCATGAAGTAGCAGCGCAGGTAAGGAATGGCGTAGGGCTGCACCGCCGGGTCGAGCTGCATCCAGACGGGGATGCGGGGGGCCAGCAGGACCCCCATGCCGGTCAAAAACAGGCCGCAGAGCAGGCTCACCGCCACGGAACTGTGGACGGCTTTGGACATGCGCTCCCGATTCCCGGCCCCGAAGTAGCGGCTGATGACCACGCCCGCGCCCATGGAGGCCCCCACGAAGAAGCTGATCATCAAAAAGATCAGGCTGCCCGAGGAGGTGACGGCGGCAAAGGCCTCGTCCCCCAGGTAGGTGCTGACAATCCAGGCGTCGGCGGTATTGTAGAGCTGCTGGAAGAGCTGGCTCAGAAAAATCGGAAACGCAAACGCCGTGATGACCTTTTTGGGGCTGCCCTCCGTCAGCAGAGTGGAGTCCCGGTGCTGCGGCGCGTGCATGTGAAGGAACTTGTAAGGCATACCGATGCTCTCTTTCTAAACATAAAACAGTCGATATATTATACATTATAAAAACAGATTTGTAAAGCCCCCGGCGGAAGAAAAGCTGACAGGCGGGGAGAAAAGGGGGAGGCAACAGGCAACGGGCAACAGGCAACAGACCCGCCTGTAGGGACGGCTCTCAGCCGTCCGCGGTTCCCCGCCTGTAGCGGCGCACAGTGTGCGCCACGGAACCCGCCCGTAGGGGCGGTCATTGCGTCGCCCCCGTCCCCCGCCGTAGGGGCGCTCATTGAGCGCCCGCCGTTCCCCGCCCGGACGAGGCAACAGGCAACAGGCAACAGGCAACGGGCAACAGGCAACAGACCCGCCTGTAGGGACGGCTCTCAGCCGTCCGCGGTTCCCCGCCAGGGACAATCGACAAAATACAGTAAAATCAAAATCCCGGCAGAAACATCTTGCGTCTGCCGGGAAAGTATGCTACAATATGCGGGTGTGAAAAGGAGGGGTGCCCTATGCGGAAGTTTATCGGTTTTGACAATCAGATGTATCTGGAGACCCAGTCCGCCCGCATTCGCGAGCGCATCGAGCAGTTCGGCGGCAAGCTCTATCTGGAATTCGGCGGCAAGCTCTTCGACGACTTCCACGCTTCCCGGGTCCTGCCCGGCTTCGCACCGGACAGCAAGATCCGGATGCTCCTGGAGCTGAAGGAATCCGCCGAGATCGTCATCCCCATCAACGCCTCCGCCATCGAGCAGAACAAGGTCCGGGGCGACTTAGGCATCACCTATGACGAGGACGTGCTGCGGCTCATCGACGCCTTCCGGGCCGAGGGCCTCTACGTGGGCAGCGTCGTCATCACCCAGTATGCGGGTCAGGGCGCGGCTGACGCCTTCCGCCGCCGTCTGGAGCACCTGGGCGTCAAGGTCTACCTCCACTATCCCATCGAGGGCTATCCCCACAACATCGCCCGCATCGTCTCCCCCGAGGGCTACGGGCGCAACGACTACATCGAGACCAGCCACCCCCTGGTGGTGGTCACGGCCCCCGGTCCCGGCTCCGGCAAGATGGCCACCTGCCTGAGCCAGCTCTACCACCACTACGAGCTGGGCGAGACGGCGGGCTACGCCAAGTTTGAGACCTTCCCCATCTGGAACCTGCCGCTGAATCACCCGGTAAACCTGGCCTACGAGGCCGCCACCGCGGACCTCAACGACGTGAATATGATCGACCCCTTCCACCTGGCCGCCTACGGGGAGACCACGGTGAACTACAACCGGGACGTGGAGGTCTTCCCGGTCCTCCAGGCCATCTTCGAGAAGATCATGGGCAAGTGCCCCTACAAGTCCCCTACGGACATGGGCGTCAACATGGTGGGCAACTGCATCGTGGACGACGACATCGTCTGCGAGGCCTCCCGCCAGGAGATCGTGCGCCGTTACTACGCGGCCCTCTGCGACCAGCGCAAGGGCACCGGCAAGGACGACACCGTCTACAAGCTGGAGCTGCTGATGAAGCAGGCCTCCGTGACCCCGGCCATTCGTCCCGTGGTGGCCCGGGCGACCCAGGCCGAGGAGGAGACCGGCGAGCCCGCCGTCTGCATCCACCTGCCCAACGGCGAGCTGGTCATCGGCGGCATGTCGGAGCTCATGGGCCCCGCCGCCGCGGCCCTGCTGAACGCGGTGAAGTCCCTGGCCCACATTGAGCACCCCCGCCACCTGGTAGCCCGGGAGGCCATCGAGCCCATCCAGAGCCTCAAGACCAAGTACTTAGGGGGCCGGAACCCCCGCCTCCACTCCGACGAGATCCTCATCGCCCTGGCCATCTCCGCCGCCACCGACGAGTTCGCCGCCAAGGCCATGAAGAAGCTGACCCGCCTGCGGGACTGCGAGGTCCACTCCACCGTCATCCTCGGCGAGCAGGACGCCGCCACCTACGCCCGCCTCGGAATGCGCGTCACCTGCACCCCCAAGTATCAGAGCAAGAATTTGTTCCATAAATAGGGGCTAGGGGCTAGTTGCTAGGGGCTAGGGGCTAGTTGCTAGGGGCTAGGGGCTAGTAGCCAGGGGCTAGGGGACGGGATCGCCTGTAGCGCCGGCAATCTGCCGGCCATCTTCCTGCTTATCAATAATGATCCCGTGCGTCCGCGGTGCTTTTGCCCATGGACGCACGGGATCGTTGTTTTCTCACGCTTCGGGGTCCTGCATACCGCTTTGCTGCATTTGTATTATCCAGATCATACGTTTCCGATCCCCCCCGGGTCTGTCCGCAGCCGCGTCCCCCTTCATCGGAAGGGCCGCAGGTCCGCGTCGTAGATCTCCAGGCGGCGGCACAGGACGCGGTCGGGCTTGTACTGGGGCAGATACGTCTCAATGGCCGTGACCAGCAGCAGGGGATTCAGCGTCGGATTCTGGGCGGCGACGACGGCTTCGACGATTACGACGGACGAATGCGCGGCCTCGCTGAACGCATTTGCGACAGACGGAAGGCACCCCTCCACCGGCCTTGAGGCCGGTCCCCTGCCGAAGGATGCCAGTTGCTTCAGCGTAGCTGGCGCAACGGCGATGAAATCCACAACAGTCCCCCGGACTGTTGTGCCCCTGCAAGCAGGGGAGGTTTCCGCTGCCCGAACAGTGATCTCCCGGATCATGGGGGCGATGTCCGTTTCCACGGGGCCCTTTTTGCTGTGCTTTTCCACCACCAGCGAAGGCCTGGCGAAGAGGGCCTGGATCGCCTCAACCCTGTCATTGCGAGGCCCGGAGGGCCGTGGCAATCCGTTTCCCCCGTCCCCTGTTGCCTGTTGCCCGTTGCCTGTTGCCTCGTCGCTGGCGGGGAACGACGGGCGGCCAATGACCGCCCCTACAAGCGGGTCTGGTGACTGGTGACTGGTGACTGATGCCTGATCCCCGTCCCCTGCTGCCTCGTCGCTGGCGGGGGACGACGGGCGGCCAATGACCGCCCCTACAAGCGGGTCTGTTGCCTGTTGCCTGTTGCCTGTTGCCTCGTATTCCAACGTCAACCGCGCCCGCAGCCAGGCCAGCTTTCCGGCCTTCTGGCCGCCTTCGTAGCTTTCAATGGCCCGGATGCCCGCGGGCAGCACCGGGTCCAGGCGGGCGGCGATCTCCGCCGCGGGGACCTGGCAGCCCTCCGCCAGGGCGAACTCCGCGAGCTCGCACTGGCTCTCCACCCCCACGGACAGGGGCATCAGGATGGACAGCTCCGGGTGGGGCGTGAAGCCCTGGCTGTGCTTCAGCTCAATTCCCGCCCGGCGAAAGCTCCGCATCAGCGCCCGCATCAGGTCCAAATGGGAGGACCAGACGGCTGGGCCTTCTTTTACGAATAACAATCTGCTCATTTCGTTTCCTCCGACAGAGTCTTGATTTGTGAAGAGTGAAGAATGCAGAGTGAAGAGTTGAGGTGTCGCTGCGCGACGGATTGAATATCATTTTTCAAATCGGAGATTTGAAAAATACCGAAACTATTCACTATTCACTCTACACGATTCACTTTTACGGCTCGCACACGCCTCCCTGCAATAAGTGATTCGCCCCGCAGCCGGCGCAGCCGCGGCGGCAGTCCGGGGTGATCTGCGAGCGGTAGGCCCGCTCCCGCTCCCGGAGCAGGAAGTCCTTCCTGACCCCCGGGTCAATGGTATCCCAGGCCAGGACCTCCCCGGTCCCGAAGCCCCGGGTGGTGTAGAAGCGCCGGTCCACGCCGCAGTCGGCCAGGGCCGCGATCCACTTGTCGTAGTCGAAGTACTCCATCCAGCCGTCTAACTTGGCGCCACGCCGCCAGGCGGCCTCGATGACGGCCCCCAGCCGCCGGTCGCCCCGGGCCAGCACGGCTTCCAGCTCCGAGAGCTGGGCCTCGTGGTAGTTGAACTCCACGCTTTTGTTGTTCAGATGCTCCTTCAGCAGGCGGCAGCGCCGCAGGTACTCCTCCGGCGGGAGCTGCTGCTCCCACTGGAAGCCCGTGAAGGGCTTGGGGACGAAGAAGGCCACGGCCACGTGGATGCGGACGCCCCGCTTTTTGTTGGAGGCGCAGGCCTTCCAGGTGTTGTAGATCTTGTAGACCAGCTCCGCGATGCCCAGCACGTCCTCGTCGGTCTCCGTGGGCAGGCCTAACATGAAGTAGAGCTTCACGTTGTTCCAGCCCCCCGCGAAGGCGATCTCGCAGGTCTTCAGCACATCCTCCTCCGTGACGTTCTTGTTGATGGCGTCCCGGAGCCGCTGGGTCCCCGCCTCGGGGGCGAAGGTCAGGCCGCTCTTGCGGACCTTCTGGAGCTTCAGCATCAGCTCCCGGGAGAAGTTGTCTGCCCGCAGGGAGGGCACCGACATGTTGATGTTCCGGGCGGCGCAGTACTCCGTCAGCCGCTCCGTCAGGGGCTCCAGATACTTGTAGTCCGAGGTGGAGAGGGAGGAGAGAGTGATCTCGCTGTCCCCGGAGAACTCCAGGGAGCGGACCGCCTGCTCGTAGAGGGTCTCGGGGCTCCTGGGCCGGACGGGCCGGTAGGTGTAGCCCGCCTGGCAGAAGCGGCAGCCCCGGATGCAGCCCCGCATGACCTCCAAATTTTGCCGGTCGTGGACGATCTCGGTGGACTGCACGATGGGCTCCACCGGATAATACGCCTTGTCCAGGTCCTGGACGATGCGCTTCGTCACCTTCTCCGGCGCGCCGGGCAGGGGCACGATGGCCTCTAAGGTCCCGTCGGCGTTGTAGCGGTGCTCGTAGTGGGTGGGCACGTAGACCCCGGGGATCTTCCCGACCTCCCAGAGAAATTCCTCCTTGCTCAGCCCCCGGCGCTTGGCGCTGCGGTAGCACTCCAGGATCTCCACCGTGCTCTCCTCGCCCTCGCCTAAGGAGAAGAAGTCCACAAAGTCCACTAATGGCTCCGGGTTGTAGGTGCAGGCCCCGCCTGCAAAGACAATATTATGTAAACTTTCCCGCTCCGCGGCGTGGAGGGGCACCCCGGCCAGGTCCAGCATGGTGAGGATGTTGGTGTAGCTCATCTCGTAGCCCACGGAGAAGGCGATCAGGTCGAAGTCCGCCACGGGGTCGTGGCTCTCCAGGGCGTAGAGGGGCAGGCCCGCCGCCCGCATTTCGGCCTCCATGTCCCCCCAGGGGGTGAAGACCCGCTCGCACCAGACGCCGGGCATCTGGTTCATGATCCCGTAGAGGATGCGGATGCCCAGGTTGGACATGCCGATCTCGTAGGTGTCCGGGAAGCAGAAGGCCACCCGGAGCTCCACCTGGGACAGCTCCTTCACGGTCTGATTGTATTCGCCGCCCACGTACCGGGCGGGCTTCTGCACCCGCGGCAGGATCCGCGGCAGCAGGGCTTCGATGCAGTCGTTCATTTTTCGCTCATTCTTTCGTTGGTTGTATCTATTCAGTAGCCCCCTTCGTCGTAGGGGCGGATGCCCACATCCGCCCTCGCTTGCAGGCAAAAATCGGTAGGTAGGGCCGATGTAGGCATCGGCCCCTACGGGCGACTGAACAATTACCGTTGGTTTTTTTCTATTTTACCAGTCAAACGCCGATTTCGCAAGGGGGTAGGGCAGCTTCCAGAGAAAAAATCCTGCCGCCAGCAGGGGCAGCAGGCCCCAGTGCAGGACGCAGGAGGCCCAGACGCAGCTCACGACCATCGCCGCCAGGGTCCCCCAGTGGAGAAGTTGACATAATATCTCCCCAGACCGGCCCAGCCAATGGGGCAGCAGCAGGGCGCAGAGCCGCCCGCCGTCCAGATGGGCCAGAGGCAGGAGGTTGGAGCAGCCTAAGGCCAGATTGCAGAGGCCGAAGAGGGGCCAGGCCCGCCAAAAGAGCAGGGCCAGCAGCAGATTCGCCGCCGGACCTGAAGCCAAGGCCCAGGCCTCCCGAGGCTCTCCCCGCAGCTCCGTCCGCAGGACCGCACCCGTGGCGCGGAGCTCCAGCCCATAGACCGGAATCTCCAGCAGGGCCAGGGCCGCTATGTGTGCGGCCTCGTGGAGCCCCGCCGCCAGCAGAAAGGGGGGCAGCAGCCCCCAGTCGTCCAGGAACCAGAAGATCGCCAGCACGGCCCAGAAGCCCCCGTCCGTCGTCACCCGCAGCCCCTTCACGGCGCGAGCTCCCAACAGACTGCCGCGCCACCGTTCCCCGCCTGCGACGAGGCAACAGGCAACAGGCAACCGGCAACAGGGGACGGGGGATGCGTAGGGGCGATCATCGACCGCCCGCCGTCCACCGCCTGCGACGAGGCAACAGGCAACAGGCAACCGGCAACAGGGGACGGGGGATGCGTAGGGGCGCTCACTGAGCGCCCGCCGTCCACCAGCCCGTCCTCCCGGAAGACCGAGATCGCTCCGTCATCTTCCCAGCCGTTCTCTTCTGCATTCACAAAGGCCACGCAGGCCGCCACGGCCTCCCGGCCCGCCCGGTCCAGCAGCAGACTTCGCAGGGCCTCCGCTCGCCCCGGCGCCAGCAGCCGCAGCAGCGCCGCCGCCCCAAACACCAGCACCCCGCCCCAGCGCCGGAGCCTTATTCCGTTCCTCTTCGTTTCACGCATTTCGATCACCGAAACAGCCTATGTCGGGCCAGCCTGTCCTATGCCTCCGTCTCCCGCCTGTAGGGCGGCCAGACCCTGGCCGCCGTCCTCGACGGCCCGCTGTGCCTGCCTGTAGCGCGGGCAATCTGCCCGCTGTACCCCGCCTGGGAACAGTTGAAAGTTGAAAGTGAAAAGTTGAAAGTTGTGGAGTTTTTCAAATTGCAATTTGAAAAACACATTCAATTCTCAATTCTTACTTCTCAATTCTCAATTCCGAAAGGAGACGGGGGATGCGGATCCTTCGCTGCGCTCAGGATGACCCGCCCGTAGGGCGGCCAGACCCCGCCCGCGGTCCCTCGCCGTTGGGGACAAGCCCAAAATCCATGCTCGACAAAAAATGTTCCAAATCCATGGTTGACAGCCTTGCGAAACGGGGAAAACTATGATACAATAAACTGTAATCATATACGCTGTAATCTATCGCTGTGATCCATACGCTGCGGGCGGACGGACGGGGGACGCCGCTTCCGGGCCTGCCGCGGGCGATTTGCCGCGGTCCGCGCTGCGGGCCGGGGCGGAGAGGGAGGCGCCATGTCCGGACTTTCCAACTGGTTTCAGGGGATCGACCTGAGCCGAATCATTCAATGGCTGATGTTTGCAGGCGCGGCGCTGATCGCCATTTCCGTCCACGAGAGCGCCCACGCCCTGTCGGCCCTCTGGCTGGGGGACGACACCGCCAAGCGTATGGGCCGCATCAGCCTCAACCCTCTGCGCCACCTGGACGTGACGGGCTTTCTCATGATGGTCATCGCCCACTTCGGCTGGGCGAAGCCCGTGCCCGTGAACCCCTACCGCATGACCAAGATCAAAAGCCCCAAGGTCGGCATGGCCCTCACCGCCGCAGCGGGCCCCGTCTCCAACGTCCTGCTGGCCTTTCTCTTCGGCATCGGCTACGAGATCGCTATGGGCTTTTTGGTCAAAGGGCTCGTGGCGGGCAGCGTCAGCCCGGAAGGTCCGCTCTATTATCTGATGCAGTTTCTCTACGTCTGCTTTGTGCTGAATACGGGCCTGGCGGTCTTCAATCTGATCCCCATTTCGCCCCTGGACGGCTCCAAGATCCTGGCCATCTTCCTGCCGGACAAGGCCCACGCCTGGCTCATGCGCTACGAGCGCTACGGCATGTTCCTGCTGATCGCCCTGCTGCTCTGGGGGAAGCTGGACGGCCCGCTGGACCTCCTGCGCGGCGGCCTCATGGACGCCGTCACCGCCGTCGCCCGCCCCCTGGCGCAGCTTTTGATCGGCGCGTGAGACCCGCCGCATCCCGCCTGTAGGGCGGCCAGACCCTGGCCGCCGTTCCCCGCACGGACAAGGTAAGAAGTAAGAGGTAAGAAGTAAGAGGTAAGCCGTAGGGGCGCTCACTGAGCGCCCGCGGTCCCCGCACGGACAAGGTAAGAAGTAAGAGGTAAGAAGTAAGAGCTAAGCCGTAGGGGCGCTCACTGAGCGCCCGCGGATGCGGAGCATCCATTGAAATTCTAACAGGACAAACGAAGAAAAAATGAACGAACCGAACTATCACCTCACAGGCGTATTGAAGACACGCGACGAGGCCGCTGAGGATTTTGACGGCCCGCTGGACGTGATTTTGCTCCTGCTGAGCAAGAATAAAATCGAGATCCAGGACGTGTCCATCACCGCCATCCTGGAGCAATATTTAGGCTATCTGGACGAGATGAAGCGGATGGACATGGAGATTGCCAGCGAGTTCATCGCAATGGCCTCCCATCTGATGCTCATTAAGACCAAAATGCTCCTCTCTGCCGCCGAGCAGGCGGAGGCCCAATCGGAGATGGAGCAGTTGATCCAGTCCCTTCAGGAGCGTCAGCGCCAGGAGGCCCTGGAGAAGCTGCGCAGCGCAGCCCAGGAACTGGACCGGCGCAGCGAGCTGGGCCTGGGGCTCTTCCCCAAGCAGCCGGAGCCCTTCGAGCGGGATAAAACCTACCGCTACCGCCACGAGCCCTCCGACCTGCTGCGGGCCTTCGAGACCCTCTCCGAGCGGAGCAGCAAGCGGCTGCCCCCGCCCCGGAGCAGCTTCGAGGGCATCGTGGGCCGGGAGCCCTATCCCGTCAGCAAAAAGACCGCCGAGCTGGTGAAAAAGCTGCTGCTGCGGGGCTGGAGCAGCCTGCGCCGCCTCTTCGCGGGCAGCCGCAGCCGCTCCGAGATCGTGGCCGCCTTCCTGGCCCTGCTGGAGCTCTGCCGGACTGACGCCATCGCCTTAGAGGAGCGGGACGGCGAGACGACCGTCCGCCTGCTCCGGACCCCGGAACCGGCAGGCGAGCCGACACCCCGCCCGTAGGGCGGCCAGACCCTGGCCGCCGTCCTCGACGGCCCGCTGTGCCTGCCTGTAGCGCGGGCAATCTGCCCGCCGTCCCCCGCCTGGGAACAGTTGAAAGTTGAAAGTGAAAAGTTGAAAGTTGTGGAGTTTTTCAAATTTCAATTTGAAAAACACATTCATTTTCAACTTTCAACTTTCAATTTTCAACTACACAAGGGGACGGGGGAAGCGGATTGCCGCGCCAGTGTGCGCACTGGCTCGCAATGACAAAAACGGGGTGTTTTCGCCTGAAAGGGCACGCCCCCATAACTTTCAACTTTCAATTTTCAACTTTCAACTATATTGCACACTGTTCAATAGGAGGAGGAAGCCCATGGAACGCAGCGAGCTTGCCCGCATCTGCGAGGCCGTTCTCTTCGCCGCCGGGGAGCCGGTGGAGACGGAGCGGCTCAGCTTCGCCACGGAGACGGACCCCGACGAGGTCCGCGCCGCCCTGCGGGAGCTCATGGACCGCTATGCCTTCGAGCGCCGGGGCATCCGCATCCTGCGGCTGGAGGACAGCTGGCAGATGTGCTCCCAGAACGACCTGGCCCCCTGGGTCACAAAGGCCCTGGAGACCCGGAGGCCCCCCAAGCTCTCGGCCTCCCAGCTGGAGACCCTGACCATCATCGCCTACTACCAGCCCACCACCAAGGCCTTTGTGGAGAAGATCCGCGGGGTGGACAGCTCCTACTCCGTCTCCGCCCTGCTGAACAAGAAGCTGATCGAGGAGAACGGACGCTTAGAGGCCCCGGGCCGCCCCATCCTCTACCGCACGACCCCGGACTTCCTGCGTACCTTCGGTCTGGAATCCCTGGAGGACCTGCCGGAGATGGAGAAGATACAGTTTTCGACAGAGCCCGTAGGGAGCGATGCCCACATCGCTCCTGGGTCGGAAAACGCATCCGATGACCAGAAAAAGGAGACAGAAGGATGAAGGTCCTGATCATTATTGTATTGATACTCTTTCTGATCGGCTGCATCCCGGTGGGCGTTCTGTTCCGCTATTGCAGCGGGGTCGAACTGAAGCTCACGGTCCTCTTCTTCAAGATCGGCATCCTGCCCAAGAAGCCCCTGTCCCGCAAAAAGCAGGAGAAGGCCGACGCCAAGAAGGCCGCCAAGGCCGCCAAAAAGGCCGAGGCCAAGGCAAAACAGAAGAAGAAAAAGCAGGCCCAGAGCCTGATCGCCAAGCCGAAGCCCGAAGAGCCCGCCAAGCCGCCCAAGCCCCTGGGGGACAAGCTGGCGGAGCTGATCCCCTGGGCAAAGTTAGGGGCAAAGTTCGTGGGCGAGTTCTTCCACCGGAAGCTGACCGTCACCCGGCTGTATATCCGGGCCGTGCTGGCCGGAGGCGACCCCGCCAAGACGGCTCTGACCGTGGGCCGGGCCTGGGAGACCATCGGGATCGCCCTGCCCATCTTGGAGCAGGCCTTCCGCATCCGGGACCGGAAGCTCGCGGTCTACCCGGACTTCACTGCCAAACGCACCGACTTAGAGGCGGAGCTCCGCATTCGCCTCCGCATCGGCGGCGTGGTCCTGCTCGCCCTGAAATTCGCAGCCAAGGCCCTCGCGCTTCTCCTTCGCCAGAAGCGGGAAGCGAAGCATAAAAACTCCGCAAACGAACCGGAAGGATCCCCCGTGAACGAATTGGAAGAAACTTCCGCAAACGAAATTGAAAAGGAAAAGGCAGGTTAAACCCATGACGAACATTTCTGATATGCTGACCAGCTCCATGGAGAAGATCCAGAAAATGGTGGACGTGAACACCATCATCGGCCAGCCCGTGAACCTGGGCGACGGTGTTACCATTGTGCCCATCACGAAGATCCACATCGGCATTTACGGCGGCGGCACGGACTACGCCACCAAGAGCGCTCTGTCCTCCAAGAAGGAACCTTTTGGCGGCGGCCTCGGAACAGGCGTCAACATCGACCCCGTGGCCTTCCTGATCATCAAGGGCGACTCCGTGCGGATGCTGCCCGTGGCGGAGCCCGCCTCCACCACCGTGGACCGCATCGTGGAGCAGGCCCCGGACCTGATCGACAAGCTCTCCGACTTCCTGGAGGGCAGAAAGACCAAGGAAGAGGCGTAGTAGGGCGGCCAGACCCTGGCCGCCGTACCCCGCCCGGACAAGGTAAGAAGTAAGAGGTAAGAGGTAAGAGGTGAGCCGTAGGGGCGGTCATTGACCGCCCGCGTTCCCCGCCGTAGGGGCCGGCGCCCTCGACGGCCCGCTGTTCCACGCCTGTAGGGACAAGCATTGCTTGTTCGCCTTACCCCGCCCGGGAACAATTGAAAGTGAAAAGTTGAAAGTTGCGGAGTTTTTCAAATTGCAATTTGAAAAACACATTCAATTCTCAATTCTTACTTCTCAATTCTCAATTGTCCCTTGTCTATTCGGCACGACTGCATATTATCCGTCGCCTTGGGAAAACTACCCCCGGTGATGTGATATGAAACGACTGTTTTCTGCGCTGACGGCAATCATTCTGGCCGTCGGCTGTCTCTGCCTGCCTGCTGCCGCTTCTGCTGTGCCTGCGGTCTCTGCCGGGCGGGGCGTTCTGATGGACGCCGACACCGGGGAGCTCCTCTGGTCCCGGCACCCGGACGACCCGGGCCTCTTGGCCTCCACCACGAAGATCATGACGGCCTTCCTGGTCTGTCAGGCCGGGGATCTGGACCGGCCCGTGGCGATCCCCGCCGAGGCCGTGGGGGTGGAGGGCACCTCCCTCTATCTGAAGGCGGGGGAGACCCTGACCCGGGAGGAGCTGCTGCTGGGGACTCTGCTCCAGTCCGGCAACGACGCCGCCCTGGCTCTGGCCCTCGACGCGGCGGGCAGCGAGGCCGCCTTTGTGGCGCGGATGAACGAGACCGCCCGGGCCATAGGCCTGCAAAACACCCACTATGCCAACCCCCACGGCCTGGACGCCGAGGGGAACTACGGCAGCGCCAGGGATTTGGCCCTGCTGACGGTCCAGGCCCTGAAAAACCCGGACTTCCGCCGGATCGCCGCCACCCGTGCCGCCGTCGTCTCCGGCGGACGGGTCCTGACCAACCACAACAAGCTGCTCTGGCGGGTGGAGGGCTGCATCGGCGTCAAGACGGGCTACACCAAGGCCGCCGGACGGCTGCTGGTCAGCGCGGCGGAGCGGGACGGCCGGACCCTGATCTGCGTCACGGTGAACGACCCCGACGACTGGCGGGACCACGCGGCCCTGTTGGACTGGGGCTTCGGGCAGTACGAGCTGCGGTCCGTGGCCGCCAAGGGAGCGCCGCTCCTGACGGCCCCCGGCGGCGTTCCGCTGCTGGCGGGAGCCGACCTGCGCCTGCGCCTCCGCCCCGGCGAGGAGCCCCGGCTGGCGTACCTGCCCGGCCTGGCCTCGGACCTGCTTCCCGGCGCCGACGCCGGGACCGTGAAGGTCTACCTCAACGGCAGCCCCGTTGCGGAGCTCCCCGTCACCTGGGGCACGTCCCCGTAGGGGCCGGCGCCCTCGACGGCCCGCCGCACCCCGCCCGTAGGGCGGCCAGACCCTGGCCGCCGTCCTCGCCCGTAGCGCGGGCAATCTGCCCGCTGCTCCCCGACTGGACCAGCCCGTAGGGGCCGATGCCTACATCGGCCCTACGTTCCCCGCCCGGACAAGGCAAGAAGTAAGAAGGAAGAAGTAAGAGGTAAGCCGTAGGGGCGCTCATTGAGCGCCTGGTCCGCCTTGGCGGACTATTTGCCCCAGGCAAATCCAGCGCGGTCCCGAAACGGAAACCCGGCTGGATCGTTTGCTCCGCAAACCGGGCGGCTCATCCGCCTGCGGCGGATAAGAGCCGCACCCTACAGCGCAAACCGGGGGCATCTGGGGATGCCTCACAACGGCGCGATACCGCCTCGGACCTGTTACCGCTCATCACGATTCACTGACCACTAAAATGAAAGAACGTCTGCAAAAACTGATCTCCGCTGCCGGGCTTTGCTCCCGGCGCAGGGCGGAGGAATGGATCGCCCAGGGCAAGGTCACGGTGAACGGGGACCTTGCCCGCCTTGGCGATTCGGCGGACCCGGAGACCGACGCGATCCTGGTAAGCGGCGAGCCCCTGCCCGCCGCTCCGGGGAGGACCACCACCATCCTGCTCTACAAGCCCCGGGGTGCGGTGACGACCCTCTCCGACGAAAAGGGCCGGTCCACTGTGGCGGAGCTGCTGCCCCCGGAGCTGGGGCGGCTCTATCCCGTGGGGCGGCTGGACCGCTTCTCCGAGGGCCTGCTGCTGATGACCAACGACGGGGCCCTGGCCCAGCGCCTGACCCACCCCGCCGAGGAGGTGGACAAGACCTACCGCCTCTGGGTCTCCGGCTGGACCGACGAGGCCCTGCCCCTGCTGCGCCGCCCCCTCGTCCTGGACGGAAAGAAAATCCAAGCGCCGAGGGTGGAGCTGCTTTGGCAGCGGAACGGGGTTTGTGAATTGGAGATCACCATCCACGAGGGCCGAAACCGCCAGATCCGCCGCATGGCCCAAGCCGCGGGGCTGACGGTCACGCGGCTGAAGCGCGTCGCCGAGGGCCCCCTGCGCCTGGGAGACCTGAAACCGGGCCAATGGCGGCGGCTCACCGAGGCGGAAGTTGCCGCGCTGAACGAATCCTGACCGGAGGAACGTAAAGTAAGAAGTAAAAAGTAAGAGGTAAGAATGGAATAACGAGCGACACACCCGTGTTTGTTACTTCTTACTTTTTACTTCTTACCTCTTACATGAAGTGAAATGCCTATGAATGAATACGACGTGATCGTGATCGGCGGCGGGGCCGCGGGGATGTTTGCCGCCGTCCAGGCGGGCTATGCCGGGGCGAAGGTCCTGCTGCTGGAGCCCAACGAGCGCCTGGGAAAAAAGCTGTACATCACCGGCAAGGGCCGCTGCAATCTGACCAACGACTGCCCCTGGCAGGAGGTCCTGAAGAACGTCCCCAGGAACCCCCGCTTCCTCTACTCCGCCCTGTCCGGCTTTACGCCCGCCGACGCCATCACCTTCTTTGAGAGCCACGGCTGCGAGACCAAGACCGAGCGGGGCAACCGGGTCTTTCCGGTGACGGACAAGTCCGCCTCCGTGGTGGACGCCCTCAAGACCGCCCTGCAATATGCAGGAGTGGAGATCCTTCGCGTTCGGGCAACGGAATTGCTGACCGAAGCTGCCGTAGGGGACGGGTCTCCCGTCCCGCGCCCCGCGGGAGGCGAAACGCCTCCCCTACGAGAAACGAAACGCCGCATCTCCGGCGTCCGCACGGACCGGGGAAGCTTCGCGGCGCCCGCCGTGATTTTGGCGACAGGCGGGAAGTCCTACCCCGCTACCGGCTCCACCGGCGACGGCTACCGGCTGGCGAAGGCCTTAGGCCACAGCATCGTCCCCCCGGTGGGCTCCCTGGTCCCCCTGGTGGAGGACGGCCCCTGGTGCGCCAAAATGCAAGGGCTGGCCCTTCGCAACGTCAGCGTCCGACTGTTTGAAAGCCTTCCCCCTGGGGGCAGAGCTGTCCAGGGGACAGCGAGTTTTTATTCCCAGTTGCGCAGCTCTGCTGCGGAAATGGGTTCCTCCGCACAGGTGTCGGCGCAGCCGACGGATGAGGGGACGCCCCGGACGGCAGCCGTTGGAAAGCCCGTGTATGAGGACTTTGGCGAACTTCTCTTCACCCACTTCGGTCTCTCGGGGCCGGTGATCCTCTCGGCCTCGGCCCACATGGAGCAGGAGAGGGCCTACACGATCTCCATCGACCTGAAGCCCGCCCTGGACGAGGCCACCCTGGACGCCCGCCTCCTGCGAGACTTCGCCGCCCAGCAGAACCGCAGCTTCGAGAACGCCCTGGCGGGCCTCTATCCCAAGACCATGATCCCCGTGATGGTAGAGCGCTCCGGCATCCCCGGCGACACCAAGGTCCATTCCGTGACCAAGGAGCAGCGCCGCCGACTTTTGGAGCTGACCAAGCATTTCCCCGTGAAGATCGCCGGGCTTCGGCCCGTGGAGGAGGCCATCATCACCTCCGGCGGCGTGTCGGTCAAGGAGATCGACCCCAAGACCATGGAGAGCAGGCTGGTCCCCGGCCTCTACTTCGCCGGAGAGGTCCTCGACGTGGACGCCTATACCGGCGGCTTCAACCTCCAAATCGCCTGGTCCACCGCCTACGCCGCCGCCCAGGCCGCCGCCGTGCCCCGCCTGTAGCGCGGGCAATCTGCCCGCCGTACCCCGCCTGGGAACAGTTGAAAGTTGAAAGTGAAAAGTTGAAAGTTGTGGAGTTTTTCAATTTGCAAATTGAAAAACACATTTACTTCTTACTTCTTACTTTTCAATTCTCAATTCCTTCTGGCCTCGCAATGACAGAATTGGGACACTCCCACCCGCAGGACCGGCCCTTTCTCCCTCCTGGGAGAAAGAATTGCTCTATGAATATCGCTTGATCTTACACTTACACGAACCCTAACCCTTCCTCTGACCCTACTTGCGACCGGCGGGTGGAAGACAGACGGGCGGCGGCTTTGCCCCGGGCGGAATCCAGGACGGGCTGGACGGCGGTGAACACCACCAGCGGTCCGCCGGTCAGGGTCGGCAGCACCCCGTTGAGAGCGTAGTCGATGATGGCCCGGTAGGTCTCCAGCTGGCGGCTCCTGGGCAGGCGGTCCACGGCCTCAAAAAACGAGGCGTAGAAGGTAAATTGGCCTCTGCGGAGCCCCTCGGCGCTTGCGTCGGCCTCGCCGCGGCGGACGGGCTCGTCAAAATACATCGAATGGTTCATGGTCGGTTCTCCTTTCCGGTATCGGGCGATAATCGCCTTGTTAAGATACATACATGATACCACGATACAATAATTTTGTCAAGATACAAAATCCTGAAATTTTCGATTTTTTTGAAAATATTTGAAAAAGAATCATAAAAACAAGATACAAATTTAGCGGGGCAGGGAAAAAACCGGGCAAAAGTATCCCGGAAACACCGGGAAAACCCGGCAGCCGTCTCCCAAAACCGGGAAAAGCCCGTCGGGAAAGCCGCGTCGCGTTTCGATTTCCACAGCTGTCCCCACAGCTTTCCCACAGGGTTTTCCACATCGCGGCACCGACGGCGGATGCCTGGAAACCCGTAGGGGGCGGCGCCCTCGACGCCCCGTGCCATCGTGACGAAACGGAAAACGGGCCGTCCAGGGGCCGGCCCCTACGACGGAAACCGTGGCGCACACTGTGCGCCGCTACAATCATACAGGAGCGTGATCGTATGAACGAACCGAAGTACATCTCCGTCGCCATCGACGGGCCCGCCGGGGCGGGGAAGAGCACCATCGCCAAGCGGGTTGCAAAGGACCTGGGCTACCTCTACGTGGACACCGGGGCCATCTACCGCACCGTGGGCTATCACATGAGCCTCATGGGCATCGGGCCGAAGGACAAGGACGGCATCGAGCGCTGCATCGACGACGTGAACATTGCCATTGAGTACCGGGACGACGGCCTGCAGCACATGATCCTCAACGGCCAGGACGTGACGGACCTGATCCGCAGCCCGGAGATGTCCATGATGGCCTCCGGCGTCTCGGCCCAGCCCTGCGTCCGGGCCTATCTGCTGGACATGCAGCGGGAGCTGGCCCGGACCCACAACGTGGTCATGGACGGTCGGGACATCGGGACCGTGGTGCTGCCCGACGCCCAGGTGAAGGTCTATCTCACGGCCTCCGCCGAGGTCCGGGCGGACCGCCGCTGGCGGGAGCTGACAGCCAAGGGCGAGCTGGTCCGCTATGAGGACGTCTACACCGACGTGGTCAAGCGGGACGAGCAGGATATGAACCGTGCCATTGCGCCTCTCAAGTGCGCCGACGACGCCGAGGTCCTGGACTGCTCCTATCTGAGCATCGAGCAGGTGGTGGCCGAGATGAAGGCCATCATCCGAAAGAAGGCGGGCGTATGAGCGGGGAGAAAACCGTAGGGGGCGGCGCCCTCGACGCCCCGCAGAGCGCCGCCGTTGAGGCAACAGGCAACAGGCAACCGGCAACAGGGGACGGGGGAAACGGATTGCCACGGCCCTCCGGGCCTCGCAATGACAGGGGCAGGGCGAAATCGGAGCCGGGACGTGGTTTTGCCACGCGGTTCTTTTATCCGATTATCTACGGGATCCTGCATGTGGCGCTGCGGCTCTATCACTGGCCCAGCTTCCGGGGGCGGGAGAACCTGCCGGAGGGGCCCTGCGTGATCTGCGGCAACCACTCCGGCTTCGCGGACCCGCTCTGGATCTTCCAGCTATTGGGGTGGAAGATTTTGCCCTGGACCATGGCGAAGAAGTCCGTCATGGAGACCCCCGTCTTAGGGCCCTTCCTGCGGACCTTCCGGGCCTTCCCGGTGGACCGGGACAACCCGGACATGGCGGCCATCAAGAAGTCCCTGGCGGTGCTGAAGCTGGGGGAGAAGCTGCTGATCTTCCCCGAGGGGACCCGGGTCAAGAACGGCAAGAAGTCCGAGCCCAAATCCGGCGCGGTGCTGCTGGCCCAGCGGGCCGGAGTGCCCCTGGTGCCGGTCTACGTCACCCACGGGCGGAAGCCCTTCCAGCGCATCAAAATCGTCATGGGCGAGGCCTATGCCCCCGCGTTTCCCACACGCCGCCCGTCCAATGAGGAACTGGAGCAGGCGACGGCGGAGCTGATGGCGAAGATCTATGCGCTGGGAAAGTAAAAAAGTGAAGAGTGAAGAGTGAAGAGTTATGGAATTCTGCAATTTGAAAATTGCAGAATGAAAAAAGAATTACTTTTTCAAATTGAAAATTTGAAAAACACCGAAACTATTCACTCTTCACTCTGCATTCTTCACGAAACTAAGAGTCGCCCGTAGGGGCCGATGCCTACATCGGCCCTACCTACCGATTTTTGCCTGCAAGCGAGGGCGGATGTGGGCATCCGCCCCTACGACGAAGGGGGCTACTGAATAGACAATATGAAGTGACTCCCGACTTGCAAAACG
>JAFRPC010000025.1 GCA_017429325.1 Oscillospiraceae bacterium
GGGACCCCAGATCCCGGCCGCCCGCGGAATGAAACCTCCGGTCGGGCTACGCCCTCCCTCCGGTTTCATTCCGCGCCTGCCGAGGACGCAAAGTTGTAAACCATGTCCTCGAACAACTTGTAAACCATGTGCCCCTTGACAGTCTGGCCGTCCCTACGGCGGGACACGGCGGCCAGGGTCTGGCCGCCCTACGGCGGGTCTCGCGGCGCACACTGTGCGCCGCTGCCTTACATTGCATTTTGCGCCGCTACACGATATGCAGGATGTAGCCCTTCAGGTAGAGGCTCTGCTCGGCGTTCAGGGCGGCGGGGTGGTCCCGGGACTGGATCAGGGTCTCGATCAGCCGCACCCGGCGGCCTGCGTCGGCGGCGGCGTCCCGGAGCATCTGCAAAAACAGCTCCGGCGTCATGAACTGGGAGCAGGAGCAGCTGATCAGGAAGCCGCCGGGGGCCGTGACGCGCATACAGCGCAGGTTCAGCTCCTTGTAGCCCCGGTAGGCGGCCTCCAGGGCCTTCTTGTTCTTGGCGAAGGCCGGGGGGTCGCAGATCACGGTGTCAAAGCGCCTGCCCGCCTCGTCATAGGCCTTCATCAGGTCGAAGACGTTGGCGGCCACGGTGGTGATCTTCTCCTCCACCCCGTTCCGGGCGGCGTTGCGGCGCAGCAGGGCCAGGGCGCTCTCCGACACGTCCACGGCCTCCACCGAGGCCGCCCCGTAGAGGGCCGCGTGGATGGCGAAGCCGCCGGTGTGGGAACAGAGGTCCAGCACCGTCCGCCCCGGGCAGTAGGGCCGGATGCGGCCCCGGTTCTCCTGCTGGTCCAGGAAGTGGCCGGTTTTCTGGCCGCCCCGGACGTCCACCAGCATCCGGGCGTCGTGCTCCCGGATCTCCACCTCGGGGGGGATTTCTCCCCAGAGGACGCCCGTGACCTGGGGCAGACCCTCCTTCTCCCGCACGGGCACGTCGTCCCGCTCGAAGATCCCCTTCGGCTGCAGGATGTCCACCAGGGCGTCCACCAGGGCCTGCTTGCGCAGCTCCATGCCCAGGCTCAGGATCTGGACGGAGAGGTAGTCCCCGAACTTGTCCACCGTCAGGCCCGGCAGGCCGTCAGACTCCCCGAAGACCACCCGGCAGGCGTTGTCGAAGCCTAAGGCTCGGCGGTAGTCCCAGGCGGCCCGGATGCGGCGGCGGAAGAATTCGTCGTCTATGGCCTCGTTTTTGTCCCGGGAGAGGACGCGGACGGTGATCTTGGACTTCGCGTTGAAAAAGCCCCAGGCCAGGAAGCGCAGGCGGCTGTCCAGCAGCTCCACCACGTCCCCGTCCCGGCAGGCGTCGTCGGCCCAGTCGATCTCGTTGTCATAGACCCACAGGCCGCCGCCCAGGACATCCCGCTCCTCGCCTCTGCGGAGGCAGACCTGTCCCGCCGTCATTTCTGCTCCGCGCTGCGGGTCTCGATGAAGTGCCAGGCGTCCCGGCACATATCGTCCACGGTCTTCTCCGCGCTCCAGTGGAGCTCCTCGTGGGCCCGGGTGGGGTTGGCGTAGACCTCGGCCAGGTCGCCGTCCCGGCGGGGGCCGATGACGTAGTTCACGGGCACGCCGTTGACCTTCTGGAAGGCGTGGACCAGCTCCAGCACCGAAACCCCGTCGCCGGTTCCCAGGTTGAAGGCCGCGGCGCCTTTGTGGTCCTCGGCGTATTCCAGGGCCGAGATGTGGCCCTTCGCCAGGTCTACTACGTGCAGATAGTCCCGCAGGCAGGTGCCGTCCCGGGTGGGGTAGTCGTCGCCGAAGACCGTGAGCTTGGGGAGCTGGCCTGCGGCCACCCGGGCCACGTAGGGCATCAGGTTGTTGGGGATGCCGTTGGGGTCGTCTCCCAGCAGGCCGGACTCGTGGGCGCCGATGGGGTTGAAGTAGCGCAGCAGCACCGCGGAGAAGTCTTTGTTGGCCGCGCAGTAGTCCCGGAGGATCTGCTCGATCATCACCTTGGTCCAGCCGTAGGGGTTGGTGGCGGAGGTCTCCATGTCCTCGGTGTAGGGGCTCTCGTTTTTGGGGCCGTAGACCGTGGCGGAGGAGGAGAAGACGAGCTTGGCGCAGCCGTGGCGCTCCATGGTCTCCAACAGGGTCAGGGTGGTGTCCAGATTGTTGCGGTAGTAGCGCAGGGGAATGGCGCAGCTCTCGCCCACGGCCTTGAGCCCGGCGAAGTGGATCACCGCGTCGATGGGGTTCTCGGCGAAGACCCGCTCCAGGGCGGGGCCGTCGGCCACGTCCAGCGCATAGACCTTGGGCAGCCTGCCGGTGATGCGCTCGATGCGCTCCGGCACGTCCCGGCTTGAATTGAAGAAGTTGTCGGCAATGATGACGTCATAGCCCTTTTGCAGCAGCTCCACGCAGGTGTGGGAGCCGATATACCCGGCGCCGCCGGTGACGAGAATGGTCATTTTTGAGATCCTCCTTGGATGAGATGTTTCTATTATTTTATCATACCGCTTGCAAAAACGCAAGGGCTTCGCCCGTTTCCTTTCGATGCAAATGAATTCCGGGGTCTGCGCCCCGGAATTTATTTGCATCGAAAGAACTCTATGGCCTCCGGTATTGCGGTGGTTGTATCATTTCCCGTCCCGGAGCGCCTTTGCCCGGTCCAGGTCCTTTCTTTTGACGTAGATATAATAAATAGAGCTCTGCGCGCCGCCCTCCACCCAGGCGTGGGGGACGCCGCCGGCCGCGTAGGAGCCCATGCTGGGGCCCATAGCGCCGGTCTTGCCGACTCTGGGGGTCCGCACCGCGGGGCTCGCGGCGCCGGAGCCCTCGGTCTTGGCCTTAAAGGGGATGCCCGCCGCCGTCAGACGGGACCGCAGCAGGGCGGCAGCTCCCGCGTTCGTATCCTGAAACAAAAGGGCTCTGTTCAAAAGATGGATCATGTCAAACTCCTTTCAAGCGGATCAAGTCGGAAGGTTCTCAAAGATATTCGTTACGCCCCGTAGGTCTCCAGGATCCAGGCGCTCCAGCTCTGGTAAGCGGTGTCGAAGTCAGTCCCGAAGGCCTCCTCGAAGGAGCAGGCGTCGAAGCAGAAGGCCGTAACCTTGTCAAAACCGTAACGCTCGCTGAGCCAGGCGATGAAGGAGGTGGCCATGCAGACGCTCATCTCGTTGGCCTTGCCGGAGGGGCGGCCCCGGAAGAAGCCGGACTCGTAGACCGGGCGGCTCTCGTAGGCCGTGCCCCAGCGCAGGCCCTGGGTGAGGCAGACCCAGGAGACCGCGTCGTTGAGGATCTTGTAGTCCCCGGGGGTCCCGAGCGCGAGGTCTCCGCCGCCCCGCAGGTAAGCCTCATAGTAGGGCTGGGATTCCCAGTCTTCGGGGGCGGTCCAGAGCTGCTCGTTGTAGGGATCGACGCAGACGCCCAGGTACCAGGCGTAGCCGAGCTGCTGCCAGGTCACGTTCTTCGTGTCCATCAGGGCCAGGAGATAGAGCTCCTCCCGGTGCCAGTAATAGCTGCCCAGCTCGATGGTGATCCGGTCCTCGGGGCTGTTGTCGTAGCTGTATTCCGTGTCCGATTTGCGGATGGTGAACTCCACGGACTTGTCGGCCAGGGCCGTGCCGCCCTGCTCCGGGGCGTTGGTCCGGAGGTAGTCCCGGAGGAAGGCCAGGCTCTTGTCGGTGCGGTCCAGATAGGCGGGGAGATAGCTCTGGACGGCGTCGCCGTAGTCCCGCAGCACCGGCAGGTAGAGGGAGAGGCGGAAGTTGTCGTCCTGGACGTCGGCGTTCCGGGCCGCTTCGGCCTCAGCGGGGAGCTCCAGCCTGTCGTAGCCGGAGGACCCGCAGATCACTAAGGTCTTGGTGGGCTCGTCATAGCTGGCGGTGGGGGCGTTCTTTTTGGCGGCGAACCAGGCCCAGAGCCCGGCGGCGATGCCGACCACCGCCAGGACCGCCCCGGCGAGGACCAGGGCTCGGCGCTTCTTCATCTTTTTCAGTCCGTCCACCTCGGGGATGGGCTCCGTCAGGACGGGCTCGGGGGCGGTCATCTCCTCCCAGATCTCCCGGCAGGCCGGGCACTCCGCCAGGTGGGCCTGGATCTCCGCCTCGGTCTCCGGGGAGGTCAGACGCTCCGCGTAGAGCGGGAGCAGGTCGCGGATCATTTCACAGGAAGTTTTACTCATTTCCTTTCAGCTCCTTTACGATGGATTGCTTCGCGCGGTAGAAGGTCACTCTGGCCCAGGTCTCCGTCTGGCCCAGGACGTCGCCGATCTGGCGGAAGGACAGGTTCCCCAGCAGCCGCAGGTAGAGGACCTCCCGGCCCGGCTCCGGGGCCTTGTGGATGGCGCTGAGGATCGAAACGGTCCCCGCCTCGGAGAGGGCGGCTTCTTCGACGGAAGCGACCTCCGGCTCCGGCGCCTCCTCCAGGGAGACGGCGGGCTGCCGGTACTGCCTCTGCCAGTGGGTCCGCAGGACGTTCTTGGCGATGCCGATGAGCCAGGTGCTGAATTTGCAGCCCTCGTCGTAGCTGTCCACGGTCCGGAGAGCCTGGAAGAAGGTCTCCTGGGTCAGCTCCTCCGCCAGGTCCGCCGACCCGGTTTTGACCAATAAGTATCGGTGTACCGTGTCGGCGTGCTCCCGGTAGAGCGCGTCAAGATCGACCATTTTCATCACCTCTCTGCTCTGTGAATGCAAAACAATCCGGTTTCGTTACAGGAAACTGAAAATATTTTTTTATGCGGGGAAAATAGGGGAGGGGCTTCGCCCGTTTCCTTTTGAAACAAATAAATACGGGGCTTTCGGCCCCGTATTTATTTGTTTCAAAAGGACTCTTTTTTTCACATCTCGGAGGGTTTCAGCTTCGCGCAGTCCGTCGGCTCTTCGGCCCTCAGCATCTTCAGGCCGTGTAGGATCGCGGGCAGGACGGGCTCTAAGTTCTCCAGGGCGGCGCGGGGGCTGCCGGGGAGGTTGAGGATCAGGGTCCGGCCCCGGATGCCCGCGGCGGCCCGGGAGAGCATCGCGCGGGGGGTGATCTGCATGGACGCGGCCCGCATGGCCTCGGGGATGCCGGGGACCTGCTTTTCGACCACCGCCAGGGTGGCCTCGGGGGTCAGGTCCCGGGGGGCGAAGCCCGTGCCGCCGGTGGTCAGCACCAGGGCGGCGTCGGCGGCGCAGGCGGCCAGCAGGGCGGCCTCGATCAAGGGCTGCTCGTCGGGCACCAGCAGGGGCGGCAGAAGGGAAAAGCCCGCCGCCGTCAGAGCCTCCGCCAGCGCAGGCCCCGACAGATCCTCCCGCTCTCCCCGAAAGCAGCGGTCGGAAACGGTGATGATTTGACAGGTGTAGGGCATGGGAAATCTCCTCTTACCTCTTACTTCTTAATTCTTCCTTTATCCGTGCGGGGTGCAATGGCCGGCTGATAGCCGGCGCTACAAGCGGGCGGGCACCGTGGCGCTTTTCACTTTCAACTTTCAACTGTTCCCAGGCGGGGAACAGAGGGCCGATGTGGGCATCGGCCCCTACGGGCGGGGTTTAGACCTCCCAACCGGCGAGATACGCCTCCTGCGCGGGGGTCAGCTTGTCGATCTCCATGCCGATGCCCCGGAGCTTCAGGGCGGAGACCTGGTCGTCGATGGCCTGGGGGACCTCGTACACGTCGGGAGGCAGGTCCCGCCCGTGGTCCTTCAGGTACTCCAGGGCCAGGGCCTGGATGGAGAAGCTCATGTCCATGATCTCCGCCGGGTGGCCGTTGCCGGAGGCCAGGTTCACAAGCCGCCCCTCCGCCAGCAGGTTCAGGGTCCTGCCGTCGGGCAGCTCATAGCCCACGATCTCCTGCCGCCGGGGGAAGATACGGACGGCCATTTGGGCCAGCTCCTCGCCGTTGACCTCCACGTTGAAGTGGCCCGCGTTGGCCAGGAAGGCGTTGTCCTTCATGACGGCGAAGTGGCGGCCCACGATCACGTCCCGGCAGCCGGTGGTGGTGATGAAGAGGTCGCCCAAAGGCGCGGCTTTATCCATGGGCATCACCCGCATCCCCTCCATGGAGGCCTCTAAGGCCTTGATGGGGTCGATCTCGGTGACGATGACGTTGGCGCCCATGCCCTTGGCCCGCATGGCGACGCCCCGACCGCACCAGCCGTAGCCCGCCACCACCACGGTCTTGCCCGCCACCAGCAGGTTGGTGGTGTGCATAATGGCGTCCCAGACGGACTGGCCGGTGCCGTACTTGTTGTCGTAGTAGTGCTTGCACTTGGCGTCATTGACGTTCATCATGGGGAAGGGGAGCTTCCCGGCCTTGGCCCGGGCCTGGAGCCGGTGGATGCCGGTGGTGGTCTCCTCGCCGCCGCCGATCAGCCGGTCGGCCAGGTGGGAATACTCCCCGGTCAGCAGCTCCACCAGGTCGCCGCCGTCGTCGATGATAAGGTCGGGATGGCAGGACAGGGCTGCGACTAAGAGCTGCTTGTACGCCTCGGCGCTGACGCCGTGGATGGCGTAGGTCTCCACGCCTAAGGAGGCCAGGCCCGCGGCCACGTCGTCCTGGGTGGACAGGGGATTGCAGCCCGTGGCGTGGACCTCGGCCCCCGCCGCCCGGAGACAGGTGGCGAGATAGGCGGTCTTCGCCTCCATGTGGATGGAGAGGGTGATCTTCAGGCCAGCAAAGGGCTTCTCCCGCTCCATCCGCTCCCGGATGGCCCCCAGGGCAGGCATGAAATCCCGCACCCAGGCGATCTTCATACGGCCATATTCGGCCAGAGATGTGTCTTTTACGATGCTCATAATGTCCTCCAATACTGTGATTACGCAATGGCGTTGCGGTAGGAGACGGCTCTGTCCCGCCGCAAACAAATCAGCTTTACGAACCGCGCTGTAGGGTGCGGCTCTTACCCGCCGTGAGGCGGGTGAGCCGCCCGGTTCGCGGAGCGAACAATCGCCCGCAGGGCGATCCAGCCGCGTATCGTTGCCGCAGCCGTGTTCCATTTCCGCAGCCGTGCTGGATTTGCCTGCGGCAAATGCGCTCGTACCGAGCGCCGGGTCGCTCACCCCTTGCGGGGTAAGAGCGACCCCTACAGGGGAGGCTACAGAGGAGGCGGACTGCCTAACCCGCGTTGTAGGGTGCGGCTCTTACCCGCCGTGAGGCGGGTGAGCCGCCTGGTTCGCGGAGCGAACAATCGCCCGCAGGGCGATCCAGCCGCGTTCCGACAACGCAATCGCATTCCGTCCCCGAAGTCACGTTGATAACTGCTTCAATCGAAGTAATCATCCGTCGCCCATTTTGCTGGATTATCGTCGATATACTTCCAACGAACCAAATAATCTTGTTCGGAACGGATCACATACTCATAATAATTCCGCTGCCAAATCGAACGGCCAAGCTTGCGGGTCAGATTCGACTTAAAGAATTGAATCTTTCTGGCAAGGGAAGTATCACCAACGCCGTTTAGAATGATCATATGAATATGATTTGGCATGATCACATATTTGTCGATCCCAGGGATTAATCGGATCATGTCATCTACAGCACGACCAATCGGCGTCAGATGAAATACCGGTGCGTCCCCTTCCATGGAAGGCATCGTGTAACTGCAAAGGAGTTTTGCTTTTTGTGCTGTACAAATCGTTACAAAATATGCACCTTCGCTTGAATAATCATAATTTGGCAAGCGAATGGACTTCCTTTGCGGGCGGTCTGTATGCATTTTTAGTCCCTTTCAAAGTATGTTTTTCAAAACATGAAACGTCCCGGTGATTGCAGCCGTGTATTGTCATCGTTACCGTGCTGGATTTGCCTGCGGCAAATGCGCTCGTACCGAGCGCCGGGTCGCTCACCCCTTGCGGGGTAAGAGCGACCCCTACAGGGGAGGCTACAGGGGAGGCGGACTGCCTAACCCGCGTTGTAGGGTGCGGCTCTTACCCGCCGTGAGGCGGGTGAGCCGCCCGGTTCGCGGAGCGAACAATCGCCCGCAGGGCGATCCAGCCGCGTATCGTTGCCGCAGCTGTGTTCCATTTCCGCAGCCGTGTTCCATTTCCGCAGCCGTGCTGGATTTGCCTGCGGCAAATGCGCTCGTACCGAGCGCCGGGTCGCTCACCCCTTGCGGGGTAAGAGCGACCCCTACAGGCGGGGGACGGCCTTTACGGGGTGACGATCAGCACGTCTTTCGCGCCGACGCTGTCCATGGCGGAGGTCTCGCCGGTGAAGAGGGGGGTCCAGGCTCCCTCGGGGAGCTCGGCGGGGACGGCCTCGTCGTTGGGGTTGATCAGGGCCGCGGCCACGGTCTCGCCGTCTATGGTCCAGACCACCCGGATCACGTTGTTGTCCAGGACCTCGCAGGCGGGCTCGCCCTGGGTGAAGAAGGCGTTTGCCTTTCGCAGGGCGATGAGCTCCTTCATCAGGTCGTGCATCCGCATCTGGAGGCTGCCCGGGACCAGGGAATCCCAGTCCAGGTTGTTGATCTCGTCGGAGGACATGTAGGAGTTGTGGTCCCCCTGCTTGGTGCGGAGGAACTCCTCGCCCGCCAGCATAAAGGGGATGCCCTTGCTGAGCATCAGGATCTCCTCGCCTAAGCGGTTCATGGCGTAGCGCTCCTCGTCGGAGGCCTCGGGGTTGGATTCCAGCAGCTTGTCCCAGATGGTGTTGTTGTCGTGGCAGGCCATATAGTTGACCACCATGTTGTCGTCCACGCTCCAGGAGGCCCCGGAGGACTTCACGCCGCCCATGATGCCGAAGATGACCTTGTCCGCGGTGCCCTTGTTGGCCTTGCCGTTGATGTAGCCCTGGTCCTTGGCGTCAAACACGCTGCCCTTGAGGCCGTCGCGGATGGCGTCGTTGAAGACCGCCACGGCGCCGATGCCTTCGCCGGTGGCCTCCACCTTGCGGATGTTGGCCTGGTTGGCCTTCAGGTTGTCGTTCAGGGGAGAGGTGCCGCCGGTCCAGCCCTCGCCGTAGAGAATGGCCTTGGGGTTGATCTCGTGGACCGCCTGCTCGATGGCCTGCATGGTGTCCACGTCGTGGAGGGCCATCAGGTCGAAGCGGAAGCCGTCGATGTGGTACTCCTTGGCCCAATAGGACACGGAATCCACCATGTACTTGCGGAACATGGGCCGCTCGGAGGCGGTCTCGTTGCCGCAGCCGGAGCCGTTGGAGGGGGCGCCGCTGGCGTTGTAGCGGTAGTAGTAATAAGGGACGATCTTGTTCAGGCAGGAGTTGATGTCATAGGTGTGGTTGTAGACCACGTCCATGACCACGCCCATGCCGTTCTGGTGCAGGGCCTGGACCATCTGCTTGAGCTCGTTGATCCGGAGCTCGCCCCGGTTGGGGTCCATGGAGTAGGAGCCCTCGGGGGCGTTGTAGTTCTTGGGGTCATAGCCCCAGTTGAACTGCGGCGTGTCCTTGCTCTCGTCCACGGTGGCGTAGTCGTAGATGGGCTGGAAGTGGACGTGGGTGATGCCCAGGTCCTTCAGATACTCCACGCCGATGGGCACGCCGGAGGCGTTGGTGAGGCCGGTCTGGGTGAAGGCCAGGTACTTGCCGGGGAACCAGCTCCCCGCGATGCGGTTGGAGAAGTCCCGGACGTGGACCTCCCAGATGATGGCCTCGTTGTAGGCGTTGATGTCCTGGAAGTATTGGTCCTCCGCGAAGCCCGCGGGGTCCGTCTTGGACAGGTCCACCACCATGCCCCGGTCGCCGTTGATGCCCACGGCCTTGGCGTAGGGGTCCACGGCCTCCTGGGTCCCGGCGGAGGTGGTGACGGTGTAGCTGTAGTAGGTGCCGTGGCCGCAGTCCGCGGCGATGGCCCAGGTGCCGAAGTCGCCTTGCACCATGTTGATGCGGGCGAAGGGCTCCTCGCCCCTGCCGAACTCATAGAGGTTCAGCACCACCTCGGAGGCCGTGGGGGCCCAGAGCTTGAAGATGGTCCGGTCCCCGTCGATGACGGCGCCTAAGTCGTCCCCGGGGTAGGTGTAGCGGGCGATGAAGGCCTCGGAATCGAAGACCTTGGTGGGGACGGCGCTGGCCTGGCCGTAGCCCTCTAAGCTGACGGTGTAGGTCTTGGAAAAGTCCAGCTCCTCCGCCAGAACGATGTCGCCCAAGATGACCTCGTTGTTCAGGCTGGACAGGCTCTCCACGGGGATCTCCCGGTCCCCGTCCAGGACCTTGATCTGGTCCAGGGAGCTGAAGCGGCAGGCGGGGCTGATGTGGTAGCGGATTTTGTTCAGGTCCGTGATCTCCGCCAGGGAAAATTCTTTGTTCTGGCTCAAGGTCTTCCCTCCGTCATTGCTGATGTACTGATTGCCGTCGCCGGGCTTCAGCCAGACCTCGGTGTAGGGCCCGGTGATGGGGGCGAAGCGGTCCTCGTCAAAGTCCTTGGTGGCGTCGCCCCAGCTGGTGCCGCCGGGGTCGGAGCAGTCGCGGCGGACGATGAAGCCCACCTCGGTTACGTCCGCCGGGACGTTCAGCACCACCTTGGCGCCGCGGTAGTCCTGGTGGAAGGGATAGCCCCGTCCATCGGCGCCGGGGAACCAGATCCACATGTCGCATTTGGAGAGGTCTACGTTGTCCGCCAGCCAGTAGAAGGCGATTTGATTCATGCCGTCCTCGGCGGGCAGGCTGTATTCCTCGCCGCCGGGCGCGGGCGTGTCGGTGCCGACAGGGGAATCGCCGGTGGCGGGAGGCGCGTCGGTGGGGGCGTTGGCAGGGGCAGTGCCGGTGTTCTCCATTCCGGGCCCGTCCACGGGCTGATTGCAGCCCGCAAACAGGGTCAGGAGCAGCAGGAGGCTCAGGAATAACGCAAGGGTACGTTTCATGATACAGGTCTCCTTTCCGAGTGTGTTTTTGCATGATCGCTGCTTGGCTCTATTATATCGAAACTTTGCCCGTTTGTCCAGACGCAGATGAAAAAAACGTGCCCCCTGCGCGAAATCCCGCGCCCGTAGGGCGGCCAGACCCTGGCCGCCGTCCTCGCCCGTAGCGCGGGCAATCTGCCCGCTGCTCCCCGACTGGACCAGCCCGTAGGGGCCGATGCCTACATCGGCCCTACGGTCCCCGCCCGGACCAGTTGAAAGTGAAGAGTGAAGAGTGAAGAGTTGTGGAGTTTTTCAAA
>JAFRPC010000065.1 GCA_017429325.1 Oscillospiraceae bacterium
AACTAGCAACTAGCAACTAGCAACTAGCCCCTGGCCGCTATTCCGTAATATGCACATGATTCTGAATGTGGTCCTGACAATAGCAGCGATACCCGGCGCACTTGGAGCAGTAGCGGAACTCCAGGCCGGGATTGCTGAGCTCCGTCCTGCCGCAGACCGTGCAGCGGAACCGGGCCTGGGCCCGGCTGTCGCTCCGACCGTTCCGGCCGAGGCCCGCGGCAGAGTAGTCCGCCTTGTGTACCACGCGCTGCTGCCAGGTTTTGGGGGCAGAATGATGACGCAGCTTGTCCGGCAGCAGATTGGCCGCCTGCTTCCCGAAGAACAGCAGATAGTTTACAATGGCCGCCAGCGGCACCAGGAAAAACAGATACAGGCTGAAATAGCTGGCTCCCAGCTTCAGCATCATGAGCAGGATGCGGATCATGTCGTACAGCATGAAGCCCAGGTCGATCCAGGCCAGCCACTTCATCTTGACGGGAATGATGAAATACAGCCGCACCTGCTGGTCCGGGAAGGCCGTGGAGAGGGCCAGGATCAGGCTCAGGTTCAGGTAGCCCACGAAGCCGAAGCCCAGCAGGGAGGTGAAGAGGGTGCTGTAGTAGCCCAGCTCCGCCCGGGCGGCCAGGGCGAAGATCAGGCCCGCCGCGTCCGTCAGCAGTACGCCGCAGAGATAGAAGAGGTTGAAGCGCAGGGTGCCCCAGTACTGCTCCAGGGCGCTGCCGCACCAGTAGAAGAAGAGCAGGCTGATGAAGCCCAGGAAGGGCCTGCACTCGCAGAGATAGACCAGCGGATAGGTGAACAGCCGCCAGACCTGGCCGGACAGGATCGCCTCGGGGTTGAAGTATAGCAGCGAATAGAAAAACGGGTTGGCCTGGTTGAGCATCGTCAGCAGGTAGACGATCACGTTGCCGACGCCGACGTAGAGCATCAGATTGCGGACGCCCTTGTTCCGGTTTTTGTAGAGAAAGGCGTTGAGCTTGCCGCGAGCTTTCATAAAGGGCTCCTCCTTCCTGGGGCTTGGGGGAAATTTTTCTCAGTATAATACATCCCCGCCCCAATTTCAAGGCGGAAACTGTAAACATTTCGTCAAAAAGCGAGAAGGATAAGAAAAACTTATGAGGGAGGAAAGAAGAACGGGAAAGGTTTTTCCGGAAAGCGGTTGATTATTTTGGGATTGTCATGTATACTAAGCAACGGTAGAAGAGGCAGTATGCCTCTTATGAAAAATTCACAAATATCAACTGACTGCAACCAGGAGGTACCACAATGAAATACGGCCGCACTTACAACTTCTCCGCCGGTCCCGCCACCATGCCGGAGCCTGTTCTGGAAGAGATTCGCGACGAGATGATGAACTACCGCGGCAGCGGTATGTGCGTCATGGAGATGTCCCACCGTTCCAAGGTCTTCCAGCAGATCATCGATGAGGCGGAGGCCGACCTGCGCGAGCTGATGAACATCCCCGACAACTACAAGGTCCTCTTCATCCAGGGCGGCGCGACCCTGCAGTTCGCCATGATCCCCATGAATCTGATGAAGAACGGCAAGGCCGTCTACATCGAGACCGGCGCTTGGTCCAAGAAGGCCATCGCCGAGGCCAAGAAGTACGGGGAAGTCATTGTCGCCGCTTCCTCCAAGGACAAGAACTTCTCCTACATCCCCGACTGCTCCGATCTGGACATCCCCGAGGACACCGATTACGTCTACATCTGCGAGAACGAGACCATCCACGGCGTCACCTGGCCCAAGCTGCCCAACACCAAGGGCCACATCCTGGTCTCCGACCAGAGCTCCATGTTCCTGTCCAAGCCCTGCAACGTGGCCGACTACGGCATGATCTACGGCGGCGTGCAGAAGAACATCGGCCCCGCTGGCCTCGCCATCGTCATCATCCGCGAGGACCTGATCCGCGAGGATCTGGACCCCAAGACCCCCATCTACATGAGCTACAAGACCCACGCCGACAACGGCTCCATGTACAACACCCCCAACTGCTGGGCCATCTACGTCTGCGGCAAGGTCTTCAAGTACCTGAAGTCCATCGGCGGCCTGGAGGCCATGGAGAAGATCAACATCGACAAGGCCAAGGTCTTCTATGACTTCCTGGACGAGTCCAAGATGTTCGTGGGCACCGTCCGCAAGGAGGACCGCTCCCTGATGAACATCCCCTTCGTCACCGGCAATGCCGAGCTGGACGCCGAGGTCATCGCCTACACCAAGAAGGCCGGCTTCGAGAACCTCAAGGGCCACAAGTCCGTGGGCGGCCTGCGCGCCTCCATCTACAACGCCATGCCCAAGGACGGCGTCGAGGCCCTGGTCGAGTGCCTGAAGAAGTTCGAGGCCGAGCACAAATAATCATAAGGCCGTAGGGGCGGTCATTGACCGCCCGCCGTCTCCCCCGTGTAGGGGCGGTCATTGGCCGCCCGAAATCCTTGAATAATTGGAGGAACTAAAATGCGTATTCTTGTTACTGACGGAATGGACAAATCCGCAATGGCCGCTCTGCGCGAGAAGGGCCATGAGGTCGTCGAGCAGTTCTACGAGCCCGACCAGCTGGGCGCCGCGCTGCGGGACTTCGACGCTGTCGTCGTCCGCTCCAAGACCAAGGTCCGCGCCAACCACATCGACGAGGCCAAGGGCGGCAAGCTCAAGCTCATCATCCGCGGCGGCGTGGGCGTTGACAACATCGACGTGAAGTACGCCGAGGCAAACGGCATCACCGTGAAGAACACCCCGAGAGCCTCCTCCCAGTCCGTGGCCGAGCTGGCCCTGGGCCACATGTTCGCCTGCGCCCGGTTCATCTCCGTGGCCGGCCACACCATGCGGGAAGGCAAGTGGGAGAAGAAGGCCTACGGCAAGGGCTACGAGCTGCAGGGCAAAACCCTGGGCATCGTGGGCTTTGGCCGCATCGGCCAGCACCTGGGCGTTATGGCAAAGGCCATCGGCATGAAGGTCGTGGCGTTTGACATCTTCCACATTCCCGGCATCGAAGAGCAGCTGGGCATCCCCTATGTCGAGATGGATGAGCTGCTGGCGCAGTCCGACTTCATCTCCGTACACGCTCCCGCGGTGGACGGCGGCGCCCTGATCAACGCCGAGAACATCGCCAAGATGAAGGACGGCGTGACCATCATCAACACCTCCCGCGGCACCAACGTGGACGAGGCCGCCCTGCTGGACGCTCTGAACTCCGGCAAGGTCCGGGCCGCCGGTCTGGACGTCTGGGCCGAGGAGCCCTCCCAGAACGCTGCTCTGTACAGCCATCCCAATGTCTCCTGCACCCCCCACATCGGCGCCGCCACCGGCGAAGCCCAGAAGCGCATCGGCACCGAGATCGTGTCCATCATCGAGAATTTCTAAAACACCCGTAGGGGCCGATGCCCACATCGGCCCTATCCGAACATGTTTCCCATTTTGCGAAAGCAAACAAAATAAATGGAGGTCAAAAAAATGAACGCTTACGTCCAGCAAGTCATCGAAAACGTCAAGGCAAAGCACGCTTCCGAGCCGGAATTCTGCCAGACCGTCGAGGAGGTCCTTTCCTCCTTGTCTCCCGTGATGGATAAGCATCCCGAGTACGAGAAGGTCGATCTGCTGAACCGGATCGTGGAGCCCGAGCGGATGTTCACCTTCCGCGTTGTGTGGCAGGACGACGCCGGTGCTTACCACACCAACACCGGCTACCGCTTCCAGTTCAACGGCGCCATCGGCCCCTACAAGGGCGGCCTGCGGTTCCAGAAGAACGTGAACCCCAGCATCATCAAGTTCCTCGGCTTTGAGCAGATCTTCAAGAACGCTCTGACCGGTCTGCCCATCGGCGGCGGCAAGGGCGGCGCTGACTTCGACCCCACCGGCAAGTCCGATGCCGAGATCATGCGCTTCTGCCAGAGCTTCATGACCGCTCTGTACCGCTTCATCGGTCCCGACGTTGACGTTCCCGCCGGCGATATGGGCGTGGGCGGCCGCGAGATCGGCTACCTCTACGGCCAGTACCGCCGCCTGAAGGGCGTGTGGGAGAACGGCGTTCTCACCGGCAAGGGCCTGACCTACGGCGGCTCTGTCATCCGTCCCGAGGCCACCGGCTACGGTGCTGTCTACTATCTGAACGAAGTCCTGAAGCACGAGAAGGACGACATCAAGGGCAAGACCATTGCCTGCTCCGGCTTCGGCAATGTCACCTGGGGCATCTGCAAGAAGGCTATGCAGCTGGGCGCCAAGGTCGTGACTCTGTCCGGCCCCGACGGCTACATCTATGACCCCGAAGGCGTCGCCACCGAAGAGAAGGTCAACTACCTGCTCGAGATGCGTGCCTCCAACCGCAACAAGGTCAAGGACTACGCCGACAAGTTCGGCTGCGAGTTCTACCCCGGCGAGAAGCCCTGGGGCCGCAAGGTTGACATCGTGATGCCTTCCGCTATGCAGAACGACGTCCGTATGGACTCCGCTGAGAAGATCGCCGCCAACCACATCAAGTACTACATCGAAGTCGCCAACATGCCCACCACCAACGACGCTCTGGACTACCTGCGTCATCAGGACGGCATGATCGTGGCTCCCTCCAAGGCTGTCAACGCCGGCGGCGTGGGCGTCTCCGCTCTCGAGATGGCTCAGAACTCCGAGCGTCTGGTCTGGACTGCCGACGAAGTCGATGCCCAGCTGCACAAGATGATGGAGAACATCCACCGCGTGTCCGCCGAGGCCGCCGAAGAGTACGGCCTGGGCTACGACCTGGTGGCCGGCGCCAACATCGCGGGCTTCAAGAAGGTCGCTACCGCCATGTTCGAGCAGGGCGTGTTCTAATCTGTAGAAACACCCAAACAACAAAGCTCGCCCCCGGCTTCCCCGGAAGCCGGGGGCTTTTGCGTCCCCGTGGCCGCTCCCGCCGTAGGGGCGGTCACTGGCCGCCCGCCGGTCCCCCGCGCGGAATCAGTTGAAAGTTGAAAGTGAAAAGTTGAAAGTTGTGGAGTTTTTCAAATTGCAATTTGAAAAACACATTTATTTTCAACTTTCAACTTTCAATTTTCAACTACACAAGGGGACGGGGGATGCGGATTGCCGCGCCAGTGCAAGCGCGTTCAGCGCCAGGGCTCCGGTGGAGCCCTGCGGGCAGTGCCGGAGAGCTATGCTCGGAGGCACAAGCCATGCCTTTGGGCGGCTTCGCACTGGCTCGCAATGAC
>JAFRPC010000066.1 GCA_017429325.1 Oscillospiraceae bacterium
AGGCCGGTCCCCCTCCCCTGCAAGCAGGGGAGGTTTTACGGGGGACGGCGGGGCGGGGAACGGCGGACGGCTGAGAGCCGTCCCTACGGCGGGTCCCGTGGCGCACACTGTGCGCCGCTGCCGTGCGGGTTCTTCTTACCTCTTACTTCTTACTTCTTACCTTGTCCAGGCGGAGAACGCCGGACGGCTGAGAGCCGTCCCTACGGGCGGGGACGTCCTGTTTTGTCATTGCGAGCCAGTGCGCACACTGGCGCGGCAATCCGCGTCCCCCGTCCTCTGTAAAGGTGTCTGTCATCGAGACGGACCCCTCCACCGGCCTTGAGGCCGGTCCCCCTCCTCTGCAAGCAGGGGAGGTTTTACGGGGGACGGCGGGGCGAGGAACGACGGACGGCTGAGAGCCGTCTCTACGGGCGGGTCTGTTGCCTGTTGCCCGTTGCCTGTTGCCTCGTCCAGGCGGGGAACGCCGGACGGCTGAGAGCCGTCCCTACAGGCGGGCCTGTTGCCTGTTGCCCGGAAGGGCCGCAGGCAGAGCCTTCGGGTCCTGAGCGCCTCCACCTCAGGCCTCTCCCTTCAGGCGGGCCCGGGCCTCGGGGGTGCTGCCGATGACGGCCTCCAGGTCCTTGCAGCCCTCCCAGTCCCCGCAGTCCCCGCAGGTCTCCACGCCCCGGCTCAAGGCGCACTGCCGGATGGGGCAGAGGGACTCGCAGTAGGGGAACTTCACGCCCTCGACCCGACAGCCCAGGCAGTTTATCATCTCGGGGGTGATCTCCACCCCGTTGAGCTGCGACCAAAGGGCCGCGACCTTTTGCCGCAGGGCCTCGTCGTCCCGGAGCGTCGCCAGCCGGGCCTCGCAGGCCTCGCAGTCCAGCCCGCAGTAAGCGATCAAATCTTTCATAGCCGCCTCCATTTCTGTCAGCCGCCGGAGCGTCCCGCGTTCCGGTCGTGCTGCTCTTTTTGTATGCTGTAATAGCTCAGATCCCGCCACAGGCCCAGGTATTCCAGCTCCCGCTCCGAGAAATGGCTGAAGCGCATCCCGCACTTCTCCATGACCCGGCGGGAGGCCTCGTTCCCGGTGAAGAAGGAGGCGTACACGGTCTGGAAGCCCTTCTCGTCGAAGAGGAAGTCCAGAAAGCGCCGGAGGGCCTCGGTGACGTAGCCCCGGTTCCAGTACCGCGAGCCGAGGCCGTAGCCGATCTCGCAGCGCTCGGCGTCGTCGTCATCGAAATAGAGGATGATGCCGATGAGCCGCCCCGTCTCCTTCAGGCGGATGGCGAACAGGGCGCCGTTGCTCAGGTAGGAGGAGAAGTCGAAGTCCTCCAGGGTCTCGGCGCAGCGGCAGATAAAGGTCTCCAGCACCTTCCTGTCGTGGGAAATGTTGGTGAAATAATCCTCCCGGTCCGTGGGCCGGACCGGGTCCAGGATCAGGCGTTCGGTTTCCATGTTGTGCTCCTTTTTGAGATGTGGCGTTGGCAGCCCGCCCGCCGTTCCCCGCCGTAGGGGCCGGCCCCTGGACGGCCCGTTCCCGTTTCGATACGCGGCACGGGGCGTCGTAGGCGCCGCCCCCTACAGCGCTGACCCGCCGCACTACGGGCGGATAACGGACCGCACCAGGGCTTCCAGGTCCTGTTGGGGGACGCCATTGTCGCAGGCGAGGGAACAGGCAAAGCCGTTCGCCTCCCAGAGGGCCAGGCGGCAGGCGCCGCCCTCGCCCTTGAAGGTCACGGAAACGCCCTCGAGCTCCACCGTTCTCTCGGTGGGATAGTCGTTGTAATCGCCGGAATTGTCCCCGCTGCCGGGACTGACGCGGTAATCGTACCGGTTCCCGGAGACGGTATAGGTGATTTCCGCCAGCTCGCCGCCGATCAGCAGGTAGGACTTCCCGGCGGCGTCCCGGAGGGCCGGGACCTCCTCTACCGGGAAGCCCGCCGCCTCGGTCAGGGCCCGGATCGTGTCGTATTCCACGGCGTCCCAGCCGCCCTGGACCTCAGAGACTTCCGTCGGCGCGGCGGTCTCCGGGCTCCGGCCCAGCCGGGGCAGGGTCAGGCTGCCCAGCAGCACCAGGGCCAGACAGGCTACCGCCAGGACCCAGGGCCTCCACGCGCCGCGGCGCTTTTGGGCTCCGGCGGCGGCCTCGGCGGCCTGGGCGGCTCCGGTCAGCACCCGCTCCCGGAGTTCGGGCGTGACCTTGACGCGGTCCATGATCTCATTGTATCGGGTCAAAGTCATACGCCTCCTTCAAAATGGCCTTCAGCCGCTCCCGGCCCCGCTTGAGGTCGGAGCGCACTGTGGCCTCCCGCCGCCCTAAGATCCTGGCGATCTCGGCGGTCTGATAGCCCTCGTGATAAAACAGGTGGATCGCCGCCCGCTGGGCCTCGGGGAGCTGGGCCACCGCCTCCCAGACGAAGGCCAGGTCCTCCCGCTCCTCGCCCAGGAGCTCTTCCTTCAGCTCGTCGGCCTGGCGGACGCGGTTGTAGTCGATGCGGTTCTTGCAGAGATTGGCCGCCACACGCAGGAGCCAGGCCTTCTCGTGCTCCCGGCTCTGTAACACGGGCTTGGCCGTGAGGTACCGGATCAGGGTGTCCTGCAAAATGTCCTCCGCGTCCTCCCGGGAATGCAGATAGGACAGGGCCAGCCGCAGGATGCTGGTTCCCCACTCGTCCAGGGCCCGCCCGGCGTCCAGAGCGAGGCCCTGGGCCTGCGCCTCCGGCGCGGAGACAGCGGAGCGCACAAACGCCCAGGCCTGCGCCAAGCTTCGGCGCAGACGGGATCCGAGGGTCTCCTGCAAAAGTTCCATTGCGGGCCTCCGTGAGATTTTGATGCGGGGAAATTCCTTCCCCGCATCATTATACCATCAATTCCGGCCCTTGACAACCATCAATTCAGACCTTTGACAAGCGCCAGCATGGATTCCTGCTCCATGCCGTCGGAGACGGAGATGCTGTAGCTGTAGTTCCCGTCGGTCCAGGTCGCCAGCCAGACCAGCTTCCCGTCGCCCTTGAGGGTCACGGTCCTGCCCGCGAGCTCCTGCTGGCTCACGGAGGCGTATTCGTTGTAGTCGCCGCTGATGTCCTCGCTGCCGACGCCCTTGCGGAAAAGCACGTGTTCGGTGCCCTCCTCGGCCATATCGCCGGTGGCCAGGAACATCTGGAGCAGCTCGTTCTTCACGGCCTGTATTTGGCGAATGGGATAGCCCTCGGGCTCCGCGTCCACCCGCATGGAGAAGCCCGCCAGCTTCTCGGCCTCCTCTAAGCTGTCAAAGTCCACAAAGGGGTTGGCGATCTGGGAGGTGGGCGCCTCGCTCTCCACGTCCTCAATGGCGGTGATCTCCGCGTTCCCCTCCAGGTCCTCGTAGATCGTGATGACGACCTCCCGCTCCTCGGCGCCGGGCACCACGGTCTGGGCCTTGCAGAGGAAGCGGTGGTTCGTTCCTGCGACGACCTGGCTGCCTAAGTAGGAGACCGGGGTGTAGCTCACGCCCGTCAGGCCGTTCATCGCCTTTTCAAAGAGGGCCTTCTGCTCCGCGGTGAGCTCCGTGGGCTCCTGCGTGGTCCAGCCGCCCTCTAAGGGCTCATTTTCGGTGTTCGTGCTGCTTTCAGGCTTCGCGGTGGTGGTTTCGGCTTTGTTTCCGGTGTTGCAGGCGGCCAGGCAGAGGGCCAGACTCAGACAGAGGGCCAGCGCAAGCAGTTTTTTCAGGCTTTTCATTGTTTTCATCGTTTTCATGTTGATACGACCTTTCTGAATGAATTTTTTCGGGACGTTTTTGTCCTTCTGCCCTGTATACAGCTCAGTCCCCCGAAATGTTGCAGGTACGAAAAAAATATTTTTTCTGTAGCGCCGGCTATCAGCCGGCCATCGTTCCCCGCCCGGACAAGGCAACAGGCAACGGGCAACAGGCAACAGACCCGCCTGTAGGGACGGCTCTCAGCCGTCCGCCGTTCCCCGCCCGGACAAGGCAACAGGCAACGGGCAACAGGCAACAGACCCGCCTGTAGGGACGGCTCTCAGCCGTCCGCCGTTCCCCGCCCGGACAAGGCAACAGGCAACGGGCAACAGGCAACAGACCCGCCT